>NZ_QOBB01000217.1:0-11744 GCF_024704855.1 Burkholderia sp. HAN2018
CGACGCCGCGGCCGGCACCGCGTGCGCGCCCGATTCGGGCGTGACGGCCGGCAGCGAAAGTGGCACCGGCGCCGCGGGCGGCGTCGGCACGGCCGGGGTCGTCATCTTCATCGGCTCGCCCTGCGGCGTCGGCGCGGGTTCGGGCAGCGGTGTGACGGGTTCCTTCTCGGCGGCCTTGACGGTCGCGCGGTCGCGGCGGGCCGGGTCGATCTTCAGGAAATGCTCGACGAGATTGAAGAAGCGCTCATAGAACACGCCGGCGGGAATCGTCTCGCTGGCGGTCTTGACGAGCGCGTCGTCGCTCGACCCGATCGGCAGCGACAGCGAGCCGAACACGCTGAGCCCGACGCTGGCCGACGTATTCGACTTCTTCAGCGTGTAACGATCCTGCACCGCGTTGACGTACGCGATGCTCGACGAGCCGTCCGCGTTCGCGTCCGCGCACACGACGTGAAACTCGATCACGACGTGCATGTCGTTGTTCGGCTGGAAATTCTTGCTGCCGTCGACCGCATCGTTGCGCGACGACGACACCACATAACCCTGGCTCAGCAGCGCGCGCCGCGCGGCCTCGCAGGCCGCGTCGGATTTCGAATGGAACGTATGCGCATACGGGCTGCTCGTCGCGTCGAACTGTTCCTGCTGGTAGATCGGCTTGGGCGGCGACGAGCACGCCGCCAGCACGGTCGCGGCCGCGAGCGCGCACGAAACGGAAAACAGGCGAAATCGGTTGTGCATGGCGTCTTTCAGAAGGCTTGGCGAGAGGCCGCGCAACGGCGGTGCCTGGATGAAGCGCGCGGCAATCTCGTAAGGCCGGGGCGCCATTATAGTTTCGTTTGATGTCGCACTCGCTTCAGTCGGCCGGTGCGCCGCGCGCCGCGTCCAGCAATTGCGACGTCAGCGGATGGTGTTCGCCGCGCCGCGAGCGGATCGCGTGGATCTCCTCGGTCACGTCGCCCGCGCGCCCGAGCCGCCGCAACCCGCGCAGCAGCGACGCATCGTTCGCGCCGAGTTCGCTCAGCGGAAACACGCCGAGGCCGCGCGCCGCGAACACGGCCATCAGCGCGCTGTCCTCGAATTCCCCGGCCACGCGGGGCACGATCCGCTCACCTTCCAGCCACAGGTCGAGGCGCGCGCGCAGCGCCGAGTGCGCGGTCGGCAGCAGCACGGGCAACTCGGCGAGGCACTGCGGAAAGTGCTCCCGCGCGGCCGGCGTGACGAGTGCCGCGGGGCCGTACCAGTCGACCGGCGACGCGACGAGCCGCTCGCTCGTCACGCGCAGGTTCGAACCGGACGGCGCGCCCTGGCCGGCCAGCACGAGATCGAGATGATGCAGCGCGAGTTCCGCGAGCAGCGCATCGTGCTCGCCCTCGTGGCACAGCAGCCGCAGCGTAGGGGTATCCAGCACGGGTGCCAGGATCGCGTGCGCGGCGAGCTTGGAGATGCCGTCCGCGAGGCCGACCGCGAGCCGCACGGTCGGCTGGCTGGCCGCCGCGCGCACTTCGTCGGGGATCAGCCGTCCCATCTCGAAGATCGCCTCCGCGCGCGCAAACGCGGCCTGGCCGGCGTCGGTCATCGCGACGCTGCGCCCGGCCGGGCGCAGCAACTGGTGCCCGAGCGCTTTCTCGAGCTCGCGCACCTGCGCGCTGATGGTCTGCACGGCCATGTCGAGCCGCCCGGCCGCGCGCGCAAAGCCGCCTTCCTTCACGACGACCCAGAAGTAGTACAGATGTCGGAAATTGAGCATCGGATCGTAATTTCGGAAAAACCGAACCAAAAATCAGATTCTCTCTGATTTTTACGAAGTTCTGGGCGGCATATCATCGGGCTTTCCACTTTCGAATCGGCCCATTTCATGGACTACCTGCTGACGCTTGCCGCCGACCCTGCCGTCTGGGCGGCGCTTCTGACGCTCGTCGTGATGGAAGTCGTGCTCGGCATCGACAACCTGATCTTCATCTCGATCCTCAGCAACAAGCTGCCCGAAGCGCAGCGCGCCCGCACGCAGCGCCTCGGCATCGCGCTCGCGCTGGTGATGCGCCTCGCGCTGCTCGGCAGCGTCGCGTGGATCGCAAGCCTCACCGAACCGGTGTTCACGCTGTTCGACCATGCGTTCTCGTGGCGCGACATGATCCTGCTGTCGGGCGGCCTGTTCCTCGTGTGGAAGGCGACCACCGAGATCCATCACCACGTGTCGCACGATGGTGACGGCGCGGGCGGTGCCAGCGGCGCCGCAGGCCTGACGATGTGGGCCGCGATCGGCCAGATCGTGATGCTCGACATCGTGTTTTCGATCGACAGCATCGTGACCGCGATCGGCATGACCGAACACGTGCCGATCATGTTCGTCGCGGTGATCGTTGCCGTCTCCGTGATGCTGTTCGCCGCGCAGCCGCTCGCACGCTTCATCGACCGCAATCCGACCATCGTGATGCTCGCGCTGTCGTTCCTGGTGGTGATCGGCATGACGCTGATCGCCGAAGGTTTCGGCTCGCATGTGCCGAAGGGTTACATCTACGCGGCGATGGCGTTCTCGGCGTTCGTCGAGGGCATGAACATGCTGGCGCGGCGCGCGAAGGCGAAGCGCGCGGCACGGACGGAAGGCCGCTGAGCGGCCGCGCGCGACGCCGGCTGCCGCTCAGGCGGCAACCGGCTCGCGCGTCTCATACGGCATCCAGACGAAATTCGCACGGAAAGGAGAAGCGCGATGAAATGCCCTGTCTGCAAGACGCCCGACCTGCTGATGGCCGAGCGCCAGTCGATCGAAATCGACTACTGTCCGACCTGCCGCGGCGTATGGCTCGATCGCGGCGAACTCGACAAGCTGATCGCGCGCGAGGCCGGCGACGCGCCGGTGCGTCGCGACGAGACGCCCGTGCGGCACGATGCGCAAGCGCCGCGCGGCCATGACGGCGGGTGGGGGCGCGACGGCCGCGCGCACGACGACCGGGACAGGCACGATGGCCGCTCGCACGGCGATCGTTACAAGCATGACGGCCAGCGTCGCCGGAAATCGGTGTTCGACCTGTTCGACTTCGACTGACTCCGCCGATGTCGCCATGCCATTGAAAAGCCCCGCCGGGCGCGTACCCGGCGGGGCTTTTTCACGCGTGCGGGACGACGGCACGCACCGATGCTTACGCGTTGCCGGCCGTCACGTCGATGCGGCGCGGACGCGTTTCCTCGCGGCGCGGAATCGTCAGCGTCAGCACGCCGTCGCGCAGGTTCGCGTCGATCCTCGACGTGTCGAGGTCGGGGCTCAGCACGAAGCTGCGCGCATAGCGCGTCGCGTGGATTTCGGCATGCCGCACGCGGAGGTCGGCCGGCGTATCGAGGTGCGTGTCGGCCTCGATCGTCAGCGTGTTGTCGTGCACCTTCACGTCGAGGTTCTCGCGCGGCACGCCAGGCAGGTCGGCCCGCAGCGTGACGCCGAGGTGATTCTCGACGATGTCGACGGCCGGCGTGATCGCGGGCCGGCGCGCCGCTTCGGCGGCAGCGGGGTGGACGGTGCTCGATTGGCGTTCGGCCAGGGTCGGGTTCGCAGTCATGTCGGTATCCTGAGAATTATTGAACGGTGATCGCGCGCGGCTTCGATGCCTCGCGCCGGCCGACGCGAATCAGCAGGCAGCCGTTTTCATAGCGGGCGCTGACCTGGTCGGGATCCGCGTCACGCGGCAGCTCGACGACGCGGCGGAACGCACCGTGAAAGCGCTCCTGCGCATAGGTGCGCAGGTCGTCGCCTTCTCCGCCTGGCGCCGGCTTGCGCTCGCCGCTGATCGTCAGCAGGTCCTTGTCGATCGACACGTCGAAGTCGGCCGCGGCCATGCCGGGCGCGAACGCGACGATCTCGATCGCGCCGTCGGTGGCGCCGACGTTGAGTGCGGGAAAGGCGCCGGGCCGCACCGCGCGAATGCCGGACGGACGATCGCCGAGCAGGCTCGCCACCTGCCGCTGCACGCGGGCGAATTCGTCGAACAGGTCGCTGCCGAAATGGATACCGCTCATGTGAGTCCTCCTGAACAGGGAACGCGGGAGACGCGACGGCGCGACGCCTGCGGCGGGCGCGACGCGGGGGCTCCACTGGGTCGAAACGGGGGCAGTGCGTGGTGTGGTGCGCTGCCCGACGACGCGTAATTAGTGGCCGCCGCAGCGCATTTCAAGAGGGGATCCACAATCTGCATCAATGCAGGCCCGTGCGGTTCGATGCGACAATCGCCGCGATCTATCTGCAGACCAACGACACGGGACAACCATGGACATTCGACGCATCGCGATCGTCGGCGCCGGCGTGATCGGCGCCAGCTGGGCCGCTTTCTATCTGACGCAGGGCTTCGACGTCGTCGCGACCGATCCGGCGCCGCAAGCCGACGCACGGCTGCGCGACGCACTGGCCGCGTTTCTCGGCGAGCGGGCCGCCGAGCTTTCCGCGCGGCTGTCGTTCGATGCCGATCTCGTGCGTGCGCTCGACGGCGTCGACTTCGTGCAGGAGAACGGCCCGGAGCGGCTCGACCTGAAGCGTGCGCTGTACCGGCAGATGGACGACGTGCTGCCCGCGCACGTGCCGATCGCGTCGAGTTCGTCGGGCCTGAAAATGTCGGACATCCAGACCGCATGCGAAAAGCATCCGGAACGTTGCCTGATTGCGCATCCGTTCAATCCGCCGCACCTGATTCCGCTCGTCGAGCTGGTCGGCGGCGAGGCCACCGGCCAGGACGTGATCGCGCGCGTGAAGGCGTTCTACGATGCGCTCGGCAAGCAGACGATCGTCCTCAACAAGGAGATGACCGGCCACGTCGCGAACCGGCTCGCGGCGGCGCTGTTCCGCGAGGTGTATCACCTCGTCGGCGAAGGCGTCGTGAGCGTTGCCGATGCGGACAAGGCCGTCGCATGGGGGCCCGGCCTGCGCTGGGGGCTGATGGGGCAGTGCCTGACCTATCACCTCGGCGGCGGCGCGGGCGGAATCGCGCACTTCCTCGAACACCTGTCGGGGCCGATCACGAGCTGGTGGGACGACCTCGGCACACCGTCGTTCAACCCGGACGTCGATCGCAAGCTGAACGACGAATTGCGCGCGATCCAGGGCGGGCGCTCGATGCAGGAACTGGCGGCCGAACGCGACCGCCTGCTCGTCGAGCTGATCGACGCGCGGCGCCGCAGCTTCCTGCCGTGATCGCGCCTGGGCGGAGCGTTTCGGTCGGGCCGCGATCGGTCGGGCCGCACTCCGCTACTGCTGCGCGGCGGTTTGCGGTGCCCGCGGCGTCTGGGCAAGCCACGACGGGCTCGCGGCCTGCACGAGTTCGCGGTTGCGCGCGCGCGTCGCGGCGCTCGGCGGGTAGTTGCCGTCGTTCGTCGGCAGTTCACCGTCGAGATAGGCCTGCTTGAGCTGGGCGATGACTTCCGCGCGTGTCAGGCCCTGTTCGGGCGCGGCGGCATCGGTCTGGGCAAAGGCGGGGGACAGCAGGGCGGCGGCGGCGGTCGCGACGGCGAATCGCAAGACATTCATGGCGTGCTCCGATCAAGGGGACGGGACACCGGATGCGCGCGGCGGCTGCCGTGCGTTCCGATGGGGCCCATTGTCGTGAGCGGGTGCTGCGCGGACGATGACGCGTTCCGGGCAGAACTGTCAGTTGCGGGCGCGGCCGGCCGCGCATGCGTGCGTTGCACCCGGTGCGGTTACAACTCCGATGCCGCCGTGATCAGTGTGGCTTCGAGCGCGAGCGTCGATCGCGACGCGGCCGCCGGCCGGTCGATCACGTACTCGAGTTCGCCGAGCTCGGGCAGCCCCGCGTCGAGCCGCGCGAGCCCGGCCGGGATCACGTAGCCCGCGAACGCGCTGACGCCGAGCCCCGCGCTCGCGGCGGCGCGCAACACCGCGACGCTGCTGCTGACTACCGCGATCCGGTACGGGCGCCCGACGGCTTCGAGCGATTCGAGCACGCGGCGGCGCGACACGCTCGGCTCCGGATGCATCGCGAGCGGCAGCACGGCCTCGTGGCCGGTGATTCGCGAATCGGGGCCCGTGCACCAGTACAGCGGCTCGCTGCGGATCACGCGGCCGCGCCGGCTGCCCGCGATGCGCTTCGCGAACACGAGATCGTGCCGCCCTTCGTCGAGCGCGTCGAACAGGTCGCCCGACAGCCCGGTCGAGATCGCGAGCTCGACTTCCGGATTGCGCTGCACGAAGCTCGCGAGCGCGGCCGTCAGGTGCGCCGACGCGAAATCCTCCGACATCGCGAGCCGCACCTTGCCCGACAGCGGCGGCCCGCACACCGACGTGACGGCTTCGTCCATCAGTTCGAGGATGCGCACCGCGTAGCGGAACAGCGCGTCGCCGTGCTGCGACAGGTGCACGTTGCGCGTGTCGCGTTCGAACAGCGGCCGGTCGAGCAGCTCCTCGAGGCGGCGGATATGCTGGCTGACGGTCGACTGCGACAGGCTCACGCGCTCGGACGCGGCGGTGAAGCTGCCGGACTGGGCGACGGCGACGAAGCTGCGCAGCAGCTCGGGCGGTAACGGGCGCATTGCTAAATCCACTGAATCGGTTTCGACAACTTCATAAATGGCCGGATATTGCGGCGCTAGTATCGGATCACGCCTCGGTGCGTGCCCGTCACGGCGCGCACCGGATGCGTAGCCCGCGTCGTGCCGGCGGCTGCATCGGTCAGTCTACGGCATCCGGCATCCGGCCCGAAACCGCATCATCCCATCGACCGCCCGAGAACGCGCCCGCACGACGGGCCGCCGGGCCGCGGCGCACCGCCGCAGGAGACGAATCCGCGCACGGGATCGGCGTGCGGGGCCGGTTCCTGCATGCGTCCGGCGCCCGTCACGAAGAGACTGGAGACGACTCATGATCATCTACGGAACCGCGCTGCTGGCGTTCTGCCACCTGGCCGGCCTGTTCCTCGGCGACCTGCTCGGCAGCGCGATCGGCGTGAAGACCAATGTCGGCGGCGTCGGCATCGCGATGCTGCTGCTGATCTGCCTGCGCCTGTGGCTGCACCGGCGCGGCTGGCTGCCGAAGGAAACCGAGGCCGGCGTCGGGTTCTGGGGCGCGATGTACATCCCCGTCGTCGTCGCGATGGCCGCGAACCAGAACGTCGTCGCCGCGCTCAAGGGCGGCCCCGTCGCGTTGCTGGCCGCCGTCGGCGCGGTCGCGATCTGCGCATGCTGCATCGCGGTACTCGTGCGCACCGGGCGCGACGACACGGCCTTCGCGGCCGTGCCGCAATTCGAAGAACAGTGAAGGAGGCCGCCATGCTGCAGATGCTCGAAAAAGTCGTCGCCCACAACGGGCTCGTCGCGTCGTTCGCGCTGGTCGGCCTGATCATGTGGCTGTCGTCGATCGCGTCGCGCAAGCTCACGTTCGGCCGTGTACACGGCTCCGCGATCGCGATCGTGATCGGCCTCGTGCTCGCCTACGTCGGCGGCGCATTCACCGGCGGCGAGAAAGGGCTGGCCGACGTCAAGCTGTTCGCCGGCATCGGCCTGATGGGCGGCGCGATGCTGCGCGATTTCGCGATCGTCGCGACCGCGTTCGAAGTGCAGCCGACCGAGGCACGCAAGGCCGGGCTCGTCGGCGTCGTGTCGCTGCTGCTCGGCACCGTGCTGCCGTTCATCGTCGGCGCGTGCATCGCGCGCGCGTTCGGCTACACCGATGCGGTCAGCATGACGACCATCGGCGCGGGCGCCGTCACCTACATCGTCGGCCCCGTGACGGGCGCGGCGATCGGCGCGAGTTCCGACGTGATCGCGCTCAGCATCGCGACGGGGCTCGTGAAGGCGATCATCGTGATGGTCGGCACGCCGGTCGCGGCCAACTTCATGGGCCTGAAGACGCCGCGTTCCGCGATGATCTTCGGTGGCCTGGCCGGCACCGTCAGCGGCGTGAGCGCGGGGCTCGCCGCGACCGACCGCCGGCTCGTCCCGTACGGCGCATTGGTCGCGACGTTCCATACGGGCGTCGGCTGCCTGCTCGGGCCGTCGGTGCTGTTCTTCACGACGCGCGCGCTGGTCGGCGCGTAGCGCGCTGCGATGCGGCCCAAGCGTGCGGGCCGCATCCATCGCGGCGTCCTCTGAGTCGCATTCGTCAACATCATCAATCGGCGGCGGCGCCAGGCTTAGAATGCCGCTGAACCATCGAAGCGGGAGAACTGTTCATGACGGGATGGAATCACGCGCGGCAGGCGCGCGATGCACGCCTCGCGGCCGGTGCGCGTTTCGCGCAGGGCAAGCGGGTCGATGCGCGCGACGCCGTCGCGTTGCTCGAAGCGGTGCTGCGGCCCGGCGACCGCGTGTGCCTCGAAGGCGACAACCAGAAGCAGGCCGACCTGCTCGCGACGGCGCTCGCCGACGTCGACAGTGCGAAGATTCACGACCTGCACATGGTGCAGTCGGGCGTCGTGCTGCCCGAGCATCTCGACGTGTTCGAGCGCGGCATCGCGAAGCGCCTCGACTTCGCGTATTCGGGCCCGCAGTCGCAGCGCATCGCGAAGCTGCTGTTCGGCGGCAAGATCGCGCTCGGCGCGGTGCACACCTATCTCGAGCTGTTCGCGCGCTACTTCATCGACCTCACGCCGCAGGTCGCGCTGATCGCCGCGGTCAGCGCCGACGCCGACGGCAACCTGTACACGGGCCCGAACACCGAAGACACGCCGACCGTCGTCGAGGCCACCGCGTTCAAGGACGGCATCGTGATCGCGCAGGTCGACCGCATCGTCGACAAGGTGCCTCGCGTCGACATTCCCGGCGACCGCGTGCACTTCGTCGTCGAGGCGGGCCGGCCGTTCTACGTCGAGCCGCTGTTCACGCGCGACCCGGCCGCGATCACCGAAACGCAGATCCTCACCGCGATGCTCGCGATCAAGGGCATCTACGAACCGTACGGCATCAAGCGCCTGAACCACGGGATCGGCTTCAACACGGCCGCGATCGAGCTGCTGCTGCCGACCTACGGCGAGAAGCTCGGGCTGAAGGGCAAGGTCTGCTCGCACTGGGCACTCAATCCGCACCCGACGCTGATCCCCGCGATCGAATCGGGCTGGGTCGAGCAGATCCACTGCTTCGGCTCGGAAGTCGGGATGGACGACTACATCCGCGCGCGTTCCGACGTATGGTTCACGGGCTCCGACGGGTCGCTGCGCTCGAACCGCGCGTTCTGCCAGACGGCCGGCCTCTACGCGTGCGACATGTTCATCGGCTCGACGCTGCAGATCGACCTGTCCGGCCATTCGTCGACGGTCACCGCCGAGCGCATCGCCGGTTTCGGCGGCGCGCCGAACATGGGCAGCGACGCGCGCGGCCGGCGTCACCCGAGCGAGCCGTGGCTGAAGGCCGGCGCGGAAGCCGACCCCGATACGCCGGCGGCACTCAGGCGCGGCCGCAAGCTCGTCGTGCAGATCGGCGAGACGTTCGGCGACAAGAACGTGCCGATGTTCGTCGAGAAACTCGACGCGCTGAAGCTCGCCGACAAGCTGCAGCTCGACCTCGCGCCGATCATGGTCTACGGCGACGACGTCACGCACATCGTCACCGAGGAGGGGATCGCGAACCTGCTGATGTGCCGCGACAAGGACGAACGCGAGCACGCGATCCGCGGCGTCGCCGGTTATACGGAGATCGGCCGCGGCCGCGACCGGAAGATGGTCGAGCGGCTGCGCGAGCGCGGCGTGATCCGCCGTCCGGAGGATCTCGGCATCGATCCGCTCGACGCCGATCGCCGCTGGCTCGCCGCGCGCTCGATCAAGGATCTCGTGCACTGGTCGGGCGGGCTCTATGCGCCGCCGGCCCGGTTCCGCAACTGGTGAGGAAGAGGGCATGGAACAGTTGAACTATCGCTTCACCGCGCGCGAGCGCGCGAAGGGCGAGCAGGCCGCGGCGCTCGTCGGCGTGGTGGCATCCGGCAATCTCGAGGTGCTCGTCGAGCGCGTGCTGCCGGGCAACGAATGCGAGATCGACATCCGCACCGCGGCGGTCGGTTTCGGTGCGGTGTGGCAGGCCGTCGTCACGGATTTCGTCGAGCGGCGCACGCCGGGCGGCCTGAAGCTGTCGATCAACGACGGCGGCGCGCGGCCCGACATGGTGTCGCTGCGGCTCGCGCAGGCCGTGCGCGCGATCGAAGGGGACGCATGATGAACGACGCGATCCACGATGCGCCCGCGTTCGTCGCGAATGGAGCGAGCTGGTACGAAGCGTCGGCGCGGCAGCGCGTCGACGGGCTGCTCGACGCGGGCAGCTTCGACGAATTCCTCGGGCCGGCCGAACGCGTGACGAGCCCGCACTTGCCGCTGTTCGACCTGCCGCAGCAGTTCGACGACGGGATGGTGGTCGGCCACGGCCGGCTCGACGGGCAGCCGGTGTTCGTCGCCGCGCAGGAAGGCCGCTTCATGGGCGGGGCGTTCGGCGAAGTGCACGGCGCGAAGCTCGCCGGGCTGCTGCGCGCCGCGCGCGAAGTCGGCAAGCCGGTGCTGATCCTGTTCGATACGGGCGGCGTGCGGCTGCAGGAGGCGAACGCGGGCGAACTCGCGATTGCCGAGATCATGCGCGCGCTCGTCGAAGCGCGTGCGGCCGGCGTGCCGGTGATCGGGCTGATTGGCGGGCGCGCGGGCTGCTACGGCGGCGGCGGGTTGCTCGCCGCATGCTGCTCGGCGCTTGCGGTGTCGGAGCAGGGCCGTATCAGCGTGTCGGGCCCCGAGGTCATCGAAACCAATCGCGGCGTCGAGGAGTTCGATTCGAAGGACCGCGCGCTGATCTGGCGCACGATGGGCGGCAAGCACCGGCGGCTGATCGGCGGCGCGGATCGCTACGTGGCCGATACGCCGGACGCATTCCGCGCGGCGGCGCTCGAGCTGATCGGGCGCGCGCCGACATTCGATGCGGCGATGCTGCGTGCCGAGCAGGCGCGTCTCGAGGCGCGTGTCGAACGGTTCGGCGCATGCCACGATGCGCTCGACGTCTGGCGCACGCTCGGGGCCGACAAGCCGGAAGCGATTCCGGGCATGCCCGACGACACGTTCGCGTCGCTCGCGGATCAATTGCAGGAGAGCACGCATGACGCTCGATGAAGTGCTGAACGCCTTGTTTCCCCAGGGCCATTCGATCGCCCGCACCGGCGGCCTGCTGACAGGGCATGCGGAACTGGCCGGGACACGCGTCGACGTGATCGGCGTCGCCGACCGCTTGCCGTTCGGCATCGACGAGGCGCTGACGCTCGCGGCGCGCGTGCTCGACACGATCGCGCGCGGTGGCGACACGCCGATCCTCGTGCTCGTCGACAGCGACAGCCAGCGGATGAGCAAGCGCGACGAACTGCTCGGCCTGAACGAGGGGCTGTCGCATCTCGCGAAGTGCCTGATGCACGCGGATCTCGCCGGGCACCGGACGATCGGCGTGCTGTACGGCCACACGGCCGCCGGCGCGTTCATCGCGACCGCGCTCGCGACGCGCACGCTGCTTGCGGTGCCGGGCGCAGAACCGGAAGTGATGGACCTGCCGTCGATGTCGCGCGTGACCAAGCTGCCGATCGACGTGCTGAAGGAGATGGCGCGCTCGACGCCGGTGTTCGCGCCGGGGCTCGACAATCTCGTGAAGATGGGCGCCGTCGACGCCGTGCTTGATCCGGCCCGCGCGCTCGACGCGCAGGTTGGTGAATGGCTCGGCAAGCCGGCCGAGCGCGTCGACCGGCGCGCTGCGCGCGGCCGGCCGGTGGCTGCCGATGTCGCGCGTCGCGTCGAGGCGCTCGCGCG
>NZ_QOBB01000218.1:0-11460 GCF_024704855.1 Burkholderia sp. HAN2018
CACCGGCTCGTCCCGGCTCTCGACCTCGCGCAAGATCCGGATGATCTGCTCGTCGGTAAATCGCTTCTTCATCGAGTTCTCCTTGCCTCTAGGATAAAAGAGAACTCACTTGCCAGATGGCTACAAGAAACGTCTCAGGTCAACGGTATAACCGGCGCCGATTGTCAGCGCCTTGGCCATTCCGATCGTCTCGGCCGAAGCAAGTGCGATCAGGAGATTTTGCCAACCCTCGATCGTTTCGTTACGGTTGCCGCCAACCGTCAGTGTCTCGTTGCTGCCAACGCGTTCGGTACGATCCACGCCGATCGTGATGGTCTCATTGTTGTCGACCGTCTCGGTTCGGTCATGGCCGACGTGCACCGTCTCATCGTGATCGATGTTCTTCTTTCGATCGTTTCCTACCCAATGCGACTCGTCGTGCTCGACCTCGAGGCGCTGATCTTTCTCAGCGTGCAACCAGACTTCCTCCGAACCCTTCTTGTCCTCGAAGCGGATGGCGTTGGCCGTGTTGACGGTGCCTGTTTTGGTCGAGCGCGTGAGAATCCCGCTCTGTGTAGCATTCGCAGGCAATCCCCATGGAGGCAGGTTGGCGGAGTTATAGACGCTCGAGATGATCAGGGGTCTATCCGGATTACCGTCGAGGAAAATTACGACCACCTCGTCACCTATCCGCGGGATCTGGATCATCCCAAATCCGCGACCGGCCCACGGTTGCCCGACACGTACCCAGCATGAACTGCCTTGATCGCGCTTGCCCAGCCGATCCCAATGGAATTGCACCTTCACGCGGCCCAGGTTGTCCGTGTAAATTTCTTCCCCTTCGGGACCGACGACGACGGCCGTTTGCGGACCGATGATCGATGGGCGCTCGATCGTGAACGCCGGCCGATACGGAATCTTCTTGCGGATGCAGGTGAAACTGCACTGGTAGTTCGCTGCGCCTTCTCCGGCCTGATAGTTGTTCGTTCCGCTGTGGGTGATCGTCGTCAGCAGAAACTGTCGATCCTCCTGTTTGGCATTGCTGTGGTCATAGTGATCGTCGAGTTCGAAGTATTGGCATGGTGTCAGCCGCCGGCTCGTGCTCGTTCCGATGAAGACTTTGCTGTGTGCCGCAAGCGCCTGCGTTCTGAAGCGCGTCAACGCTTCTCCGCGATCGCTGTCCGCAAACCCATGTTCGCCCAGGTAGTCGTAGACTTCGTACGACGGCACTTCACCTTGATTGACTTCGGTTCCGCCCGAGACAAACCGGCGGGCGTGCGGTGCTTTGTAATCAAACGTCTTCAGCCCGACACTGTTGGATTCCAGTTGCCGGCTCGCCTGGAACGACGTAACGACCGCCAGATTGTCGAGCGCCTCGCCTTTTGTGTATTGCAGCTGCGGACTGCGGCCGCTAATCGGCTTCGCGCTAATCGAGTTGTCCGAGATGACTAGCTTGTGACCGTCTTTCGCGTGCTCGAAGAAGAAGAACAGGCCATCTTCTTGCATGAGGCGCTCGACAAATTCCAAGTCGGTTTCACGGTACTGCGTGCAGTAGCTGCGATTCTTCGTCGCCTTAGACAACCGGAACTCGAACGACGCAATCTTTCCGTAGTCCCGAAAGACTTTTGAAAGAATTGCTTCGGTATTCTCTTCCTGAAAAATCCGGATGTCGCGACTGCGCGAGAGCATCCAAAGCCATGGCACGAGTGTCGCGCTGTAGATGGTGAAGCTACCGTCGTGATCGAGGTGGGTGAAGTTGGCTATGTAGCCGTGGAAATACCGTTCTTCCGAGCTCGCCAGCGCATCGGTAAGCTGTAACGTAATCGTCACCGGCTGACCGATCAACTTCTTCAGTTCAATGTTCGAGTCTTGAGAGGCGAGCCGAACGTGGAACTCAAAGTTCTGAGATAAGCCTTCGGTACCGTGAAAATCGACAAGCACCAAGTCAGATCGGCCCTTCATAGGCGTCTGGATGGTGAACAGCCGATTGCTCTGTAGCCCAAAAAAACTTGGAATATCTGACAGTTGCATGGCGCCCTCAGAACCCTGCATCGGAGTGGCAGGATATTATTCGTCGGTGGATTTTAAACTGCCAGACGCCGAAAAGATCAAGTTTTGCGTTTCTTGCACCTCATATATGGGGACGGATTTGTAGGGAAGGTGAATGGATAACCTGTTGCCCCACTACGAATACGAGGTCGGTTTACTGCTCCGTGGCGCTTCGGAATTTGCGCGACGCTATCCGAAGATCGGCGCCCGACTCGGGATTGCAAACGGGCACGGCGATCTGCATGTCGACCGGATGATCCAGACGTTTGCATTGCTGGCCGCGCGTGTCGATGCAAAGCTCGAGGACGCCTATCCGGAATTCACCGAATCGCTGCTGGAGGTGCTGTACCCGCAGTATCTGCGCACCGTGCCTTCGTGCGCGATCGCGCAGTTTGATCCTACAGATCTCTTCGGTCAGTTGACAACGCCGTTCACGATGCCACGTGGCACGCTGCTTGATGCCAACGCGGCGCCGTACCGGTTTCAAACTATCTATGACGTCACGTTATCCCCGTTACGAGTTCACTCGGTACGCTATGCCCCGGCTACGCTTGTCCCTGCGGCTGTCCGACTCCCACCCAAGGTCACTGGCATACTTTCGATCGCGCTCGCCAGCGCGACAGCGATGGAGATCTTCGATGAGGCAATTCCGTTCGGTACAGTTCGTGTTCACCTGTCCGGTGATCGACCGCGCGTTGCTGCACTCACCGATGCTATGCTGCTACGTGCTGGCGCCGCATTTGTTGAGGTCGATCAGAGCGGCCGGTGGGCGGAATTATCTAGGATACCGATCGAATCGGTAGGTTTTGGCGAGAATGAATGCCTATTGCCGAAAGAATCGACCACTACATCGGATGCGTACCAAACGCTCATCGAGTCCTTCGCGTTCCCCGAAAAATTCGACTTTGTTGACATCGATCTAGGACGAATGCGGCGGGCCGCACGCACGCCAGCGGCAAAGCGGCTGACGTTGCATCTCGCAATCCTCGACACACCAGCCGAATCCGCCGCAGCACAGGCACTGACCGAACTCGAGGCCTCATCCTTTCGGTTGTACTGCACACCGGTGGTCAATCTGTTCAAGCGAGACGCGATTCCGATCCAGTTGACAAGCTCTGATAGGGCATACCCCGTCACACCGGAGCCGCTGGAAACCGGCTCCCCGCTCGACGTGTACTCGATCGATGCCGTTCATTTAGGCGATCGCTTGCAGGCTGAACAAGAGAGGAACTCGCCGTCGACCAGTAGCCACGTACGAACGGAAGTATTGCCTTACCGGGCGTTCAGCCATGCTCGCTCCCCAGATCCCGCGATTGCATACTGGGCTGCGTTTCGCGATCCGTACGCAGCAACTGGAACAGCGCGCGCGCCACTGCTGCTATCACTCGTCGGACTGGAGGGCCATTCTGCTCAACTGAAACATCCGCAAGTCGACGTCGACGTCACGGCTACCAATGGAGATTTGCCCGCCCGGTTGCCGATCGGTGCACGCGACAGCGACCTGCTGCACGAGGGCGCGGCGTTAGCATGCCCCATTAGATTGCTTACGCGCCCGACCTTGCCGAGCACTCTGCCGCGCGGCCACGACGCATTGTGGCGGATCCTTGCGGGCATGTCGTTGCACCCGTTCGATCTGACGCGAACGGGGCTGAAGGCGTTTAAAGACTTTCTAAGACTGCACGCGCCGCGCGCGAGCATCATCGCGCAACGGAGCATCGATGCGATCGCCGACCTGGACCATCGCCCCGCGATCAGATGGATGTCGCCCGATGGCGCGTTCCCGTCGTTCGTCCGCGGGGTCGAGATTGTCGTCTCTCTCGATGAAACAGCGTTGCGCGACGTTACGTTGCACTTGTTCGCGCGAATGTTGGACAGGTTGTTTGCCCCGTATGCTGCGATGAACAGCTACGTCGAACTGGTTATTTGCTCCTCGCAGACGGGGCGCGAACTTCAACGCTGTCCGGCGCGAATCGGAACACGGCCGCTGATCTAGTTAATGCAGATAACCGACCAAAATGCCTGCGCCCCCGCCGGCTATCACGCCGACGGTTGTCCCGCCCATCACCAAGATGGCCCGCGCATGAGCAATTGCGTTCTCTGCTAACCACACCATTGCGGGGCTTGATAGCCCGAGCGCAAGCTGTGCGGGATTGATGCCGAGAAGCATGGCCGTGCCTGCTTTGCCGTATCCGACGCCGACGCCTCCGTCGAGATAGACCGTGGCCCCCTGAAAATCGGACTTGGAGAGTTCCTTGCCGTCAAACGCTGGCGCCATATATATCAAGCCGGCGCTGTCAAAGGACTTGAGAGAACCGGCTCCTCCGACCTCATGTCCAGCAATCTTTGGGATCTTGATCTCGGGGATTGAGAATCGTGGCAACTTGATCTTCGGGATTCGAAGCCCAACGCCATACCCGATCCCGATGCCGCCGTAGTAGAAATCGAACAGTTGGCCGCCAGGATCCGCCAAGACGATTGTGCCACCCGAAGCAACGGCTAGTTCGAGACTGACCCCACCTGTTGCGCCGGTTTTGTAAGTCCAGTCGCTATGTCTGAAAATTGACACGTGGCCCTCTCAAGTCGTTTATTTTCTGGATGGCAGGTTCATCAGCGAGAAGACAATGAAGCCGACGCCGAAGATCAGCGCCATCAACGTCCAATTCCAAACTGCGCCGAATCGATCGATCGTGGCGGATCGCAGAGGCGCGTCCTCCTGATACAGCACGGTCACCTTATCGCCGACTTTCATGCCGTAGATCATCCCTCCCTGCGGATAGGAGACACGCTGGCCTGCTTTGGTGACAAATTCGACCTGGGGATGGCTCCCGCCTGCATTCAGGCTGACAACTTCTCCGGGTACGGCAATCGCCGTCTGGAGAAATTCATGAGTCGACCACGCGACGAAGGCCGCGATTATGAGAAAACCGATCCCCATCACAATGCCTAGGATAGCCTTGACCATGAGCCCTCTCGATTTCTTTCATTCGACACGCGGAGTTTGACCGCAGCCTGTCTGCGCTGGATTTTAGCCCATCGCCGGCTATCAAATCGGCGCCGGCGGTTTAGTCAACCTCATGACGCCGCTTTCGACGCGTCTTGTCTGTAGTCGTGATGCTGATGAAATAGCAGCGAGCGCACCAGTGGCCACGCCGGATGGAATTGGGCGTAGCTAGCCCACGATGGCCCCTTGCGCACTCCCACTCCAGCTTTGTCGCACTATTCACGTAGCTTGTGGAGACACACATTCCTCCGCGCTCGGCCGCGATCGTACGCATCAGGTCGATACCAAATCGCTTCGCCTCATGCTGGCACTCCGTGCACCATGCTCCACGAAAGATCCGCGCACCTAACATTTCCCATTCGTGACCGGCCTTACATCGAAACCGATAGTTCGCCTTGCTTCCTTCATAAATTTGGGAAACGCACCGTCATCGCCGATGAGCGATTGCGAAAAATGACAGTTTCTCCGTCCCGGGGTTTTGGATAGATTGGCCGTACCGCATCCGCATCGCCTCAGGGACACCATGAACTTCGAAGCCACCCCCGATCAACGCGCTGCCGCCGCCACCTATCGCGCCGTCGCGCTGCGTCACTTCGCGCCGGCGCCGCGCCGCGGTTTCGACTGGGCAACCTGGCGCGCGCTGTCCGAAGCAGGTCTGTGGCGCACGCTCGTCGCCGGCCGCGATGCAGGCGCGGACGCGTCGTTTAACGTGTTCATCGCCGCGTTCGAGGCGATCGTGACCGCGACGAGATCCGTCGGCTTCGCGATGGCGCTGGCGAATCAGGCGACCGTGATACGCGCGCTGCTGCTCCACGGCACACCGGCGCAGCGCGACCGCCTCCTGCCGGCCCTGACGTCCGGCGCGGTGGCCGCGACCGCCATTTCCGAAAGAGGCACCGGCACCGAAATCCGTGCACTGCAGAGCCGCGTCACGCTGGACGGCCAGGATTGCCGCCTCGACGGTCACAAGTACAACATCAGCCACGCCCCGGACGCGGCACTGATCCTCGTCGCCGCGAGCGCCACGCACGACGGTCGCCCCGGTACGGCGCTGGTTCTTCTCGATCCGCAACGCGCCGGCGTGACGCGCACCGCGCCCCAGGAAACCCTGGGCGTCACCGATCTGCCGATCGGCGACATGACGTTCGTCGGTGTTCCCGTCGGCACGGACGATTTGCTTTGCACTCCCAAGGACGGATTGCGCGTGCTGATGGACATCGCGTCGATGAACCGCGCGTTGTTCGGCCTGCTGTGCGCGGACGTGGTCGGGCCGTTCCTCGACGACGCACTCGCGTACGTCGGCGAACGCGGCGCGCTCGGCGTGACGCTCGACAAGCATCAGCATGTCCAGCGGCGGCTCGTCGACATTCATGTCGGTGCGGAGCGCTCGCGCTGGATGGCACTCGCCGCACTCGACCAGTTGAGGGCGGGCGACCCGTCCGCGCTCGCCAGTTGCTCGATTGCGAAACTGGGCGGCGCCCGCGACCTGACCCTGGCCGCGCTGCACCTGCTCGCGATCTACGGCAGCGACGGCTATCGCCGCGGCCCGCTCGCGACCTTCGTTGCCGACGCACTCGCCATGGGAACCGCGGGCGGCACCGAAGAGATGCACGCGCGCAACATCTTCAGCCAGATGCAGCGACGCGCGACCGCCTCGCATATGCACGCGGCCTGAGTGCTCATTTTTCGTTTCTCATCCCGAAGGAGTCTGCCTTGACCATCCAGCCCGGCCTCCGTGCCCGTGCCACGCACCGTGTCGATACGATTTCGCTTGCAGATCAATGGGGCGGTGAAGCGCACGCCCTTGCCAGCCCGATCATGATCATCTTCATCGAGCAGACCTGCATGCAGGCAACCGATCACCTGCTCGGCGCCGACCTGATGACGGTCGGCTACAACTTCGAGATCAAGCATCTCGCTCCGACGCCGCCCGACTGGGAAGTCACGGTCGACGCCGAGCTGATCTCCGTGGAAGGCCGGATGATGACCTACAAGGTGTCGGTTCGCGATGCGGCCGGCGTCGTCGGCGAAGGCATCCATACCCGCTGCGCGGTCGGTCGCGACAGTTTTCACGAGCGGCTTGCCGAGCGCCGCGACCGCGCACCGGTCGCGCAATGAGCACTACTGGAGGAGACACCCCGATGCGCTCGACGCCGCTGCACGATTTGCGCCTGCCGCTGATCGCATCGCCGATGCTGATCGCCAGCTACCCCGAGATGGTGCTGGCGCAGTGCAAGAGCGGGATCGTCGGCGCCTTTCCCGCGCTCAATGCGCGACCGAGCGCGCAGCTCGGCGACTGGATCGATCGCATCGACGAGGAACTGGCCGCGTACCGTACCGCCCGTCCGGATGCGTGCGTGGGGCCGTACGCGGTCAATCACATCTGCCATCAGACCAACACGCGGCTCGAAGCGGACTTGCGGATCTGCATCGACCGGCGCACGCCGATCCTGATCACGAGCCTGCGCGCGCCGCCGCGCGAGATCGTCGAAGCCGTGCATGCCTACGGCGGTGTCGTGCTGCACGACGTCACGACCGTGCGACACGCGGAAAAAGCGCTCGAGGCCGGTGTCGACGGCCTGATCCTGGTCGCGGCCGGAGCGGGCGGCCATGCCGGCACGCTGTCCCCGTTCGCGCTGGTGTCGGAGGTGCGCCGCATTCATGACGGCTTCATCGCGTTGTCCGGCGCGATCGCCACCGGCGCGGCCATCGCGGCGGCGCTTGCACTGGGTGCCGACTGCGCGTACATGGGCACCCGCTTCCTCGCGTCTCACGAAGCCAACGTGGCGCAGCGCTACAAGGACACGATCGTCGAGGCCACGGCCGCCGACATCGTCTATACCGACGCGTTCAGCGGCGTGCACGGCAACTATCTGCGCCAGAGCATCGAGGCCGCGGGCATGGACGTCCGCAACCTGCCCCGCAGCGAGCACGCACACCTCGATTTCTCGCCCGAATCCGGCGCGCGGCAGTGGCGCGACATCTGGGGCGCCGGCCAGGGCGTGGGTTCGATGGACACGGTGCTGAGCGTCGAGCAGATCGTCGCGCAGCTCGAGATCGAGTACGGCGTCGCACTCGAACGCGTGCGTCACGAGTCCGCCCGCATCGGCCGGCACGCCCCCGCGCACTGACCGGGCACCCGCTTTCTTTCGCTACCTCCACGGTACCGTCATGACCCTCACCGCCACCGACTTGCCCGCTCTCGATCCGGTCGCGCTGCAACGCGCGCAGATCGATGCCATCGACCAGGAACTGCTCGCGCTGATCGCGCGCAGGATGCAGCACGCCGCCGCGATCGGCCAGTTCAAGGCGCTCGACGGCCGGACGATCCGCCAGCCGGCCCGGGAAACGGAAATCGTCGCGGGGCTGTGCGCCCGGCCGCACGGGCTGCTGCAGGCGCGCCACGTCGCAGCGATCTGGCACACGCTGTTCCGCGTCAGCCGCGAGTTGCAGCGGGTGCCGTCGGTCGCGTTCCTCGGCCCGCCCGGCACCTTTACCGAGACCGCGATGCAACGCTACTTCGGCGCCCCGATCCGTCCACATGCGTGCGACACGCTCGAAGCGACATTCGCCGCACTGGCGGCCGCGAACGTCGACCATGCGGTGGTGCCGATCGAGAATTCGACCGAAGGCACCGTCACGCGCGCGATCGACCTGCTGGCCGACGCGACCGCCCCGGTGGTCGGCGAGATCGTGCTGCCGGTCGCGCACTGCCTGCTGAGCGCATCCGGCACGCTCGAAGGCGTCGACTGCGTGCTCGGCCATCAGCAGGCGCTGGCACAGTGCCGTGCATGGCTCGATGCGCATGCGCCGCAATTGCGCCGCGTGCCTGTCGCGAGCAACGCCGCGGCCGCCCGCGAAGCAGCGAGCATGACGGATTGCGCGGCGATCGCCGGCGAACGGGCGGCCGACCAGTACGGACTGCGTATCGTGGCGAACGCGATCCAGGACGAGCCCGGCAATCGCACGCGCTTTCTCGTCCTCGGCGGGCCGCCGGCAGAGCCGACAGGCCACGACCGCACCAGTCTTCTGCTGCAGCTCGACGATACGATCGGCGCGCTCGCAGGCGTGTTCGATGCATTGGCGCGCCACCGGATCTCGGTGCTGTGGCTCGACGCGCGTCCCGGCCGCGCCGCCGGATGGGCGTACCGCTTCTTCGTCGACATCGACGGCCACCAGGACGACGCGCATGTCCGTGCCGCCCTCGGCGACATCAGGACGATCGCCGCCGACCTGCGAATCCTCGGTTCCTACCCGCGCGCGCCGATCGTCGATGCCGGCGCCGTTGCCGAGCCGAGCGCGACATGAGTGCCGCGTCCGCCGATACCGCCGTCGCGCGCCGGGTGCGGGCCATCTGCGACGGCCACGACGATCGCCTGCTGGTCCTGCTCGGGGTCGTGCCGCCGTCGCTGCGTCGCGACACCGGCGCTTGGTTGCGTGCATTGCGCGCGGACTACGAGGACGAACTGGAATTGCTGACGCATGTGCAGCGCGTGGCCACGCCGGACGTCGACGACGACGCGCGGGCCGCGCTGCTTCGCCGGCTCGGCAGACTGCGGCTGCCGACGGCGTTGGTCGTCGATACGTCCGCGACGGCCTATGGCCGCTGGTGCACGCAGAACGGCGCCACCGCGCACGGCTGGCGGCTGCTGGAAACCGCGCGTGGCGCGGCGCCCGTCGGCGGCGTACTCGTGCCCTGGCGCGACTGCCTCGCGGCACCCGCGGCCTCGCGCCGCGTGCTCGCCGATTTCGGCCATGCGTGGGCCGGCATCGATACGAGCGTCGCCATGCTGACCGACGCGCTGCTTGCGAACGACGTGCAGGTCGGGGGCATCGCGCTGGGCGATCTGCTCGCGCAACCCGGCGCCGCGCCCGTATCGCCCGCAAGAATGACCGGCGTCCTGGACCGCCTCGCCAATACGGTGCGCCTGCGCCGTATCACGGCGGCGACGCGCCGGACGCATTCGCTGCGGAGCCGGCTGTGACGGCAGCGCACCATCCGCGCATCGCGTTGATCGGCATGCCCGGTGCGGGCAAGACGACGATCGGCGCGGCGCTTGCGGCGGCACTCGACCGCCCGTTCGCGGATTCCGACCGGGAGATGGAGCAGCGCTTCGGCGCCCCGCTTGCCATGCTGTTTCCGCTGCCGACGTTCCGCGCCCGCGAAGCCGGCGTCATCGATGCGCTGTCGCAACGCGACACGCTGATCCTCGCCACCGGCGGCGGCGCGGTGCTGCGCGACGACACCCGCGCGCGCCTCAAGGCGCGCTGCCACGTGATCTACCTGGTCAGCGACATCGACGCGCTGTACCGGCGCACCGGGCGCGATCCCGCGCGCCCGCTCCTTGACGTGCCCGATCCGCGCGCCGTGCTGGCCGAGTTGCAGCGGACGCGCGATCCGCTGTACCGGGCCTGCGCGCATCGCCTGCTCGACACGCGCGGCGCGTCGATCGACGAAATCGTCGCGGCGGCCCTCGCCGAATCCGCGTCCGCCTGACGGTCGCGCCCATGCGCGCGGCTTCCCCGCTCCCGGTTCCCTTCCCGCCCCGTCACGGGCGCTCCCCACTGCCATTTCTGACAGTTGCTCCTTGTTTGAGAATATCTAAAGATATATTTTTAGATAGTCTGAATTCGTCAACCGGACTCGTGGAAACCGATCATGTCCAAGTTTCTTGTCTCGACTCGAAGATGGGGTCCGATCGCTACGGCAGCCGTGACGGCGGCCGTCATGGCCGGTTGTGCCCCGTTCGGCCAGCAGCCGGACCAACAGAAGATCACCCCGGTCGAACAGCTCGACCCGGGCCTCGCCCTTCACGCGGCCAAGGGTCAGGCCGACGTGGACGCGCAATGGTGGCGCACCTTCGGCGATCCGCAGCTCGACCGCGTGCTGGCCGACGCGCTCGCGGGCGCGCCGTCGCTGAAGGCCCAGCGCGCCCGGGTCGACGAGGCGCTCGCGCAAGCCGACGTCAGCGCGGCGGATTCCCTGCCGCTGCTCGGCGCAGCGGTCAGCGCGACGCCGACGCGGCTGCCGCGCAGCTACACCACCCCGCCCCCCGCCGCAGGCCACTGGCAAGTCAACGCGCAGGCGCTGCTGAATGCGTCGTTCGATCTCGACGTTGCCGGGCGCCTGCGCGCACTGACCCGCGCCGCGACCCTGCGCGCCGGCGAGCAGCAGTCGCTCGAGCGCGCGGCAACCGTGTCGTTGCAGGCCGCGCTCGTCGAAACGTACCTGCAGCTCGCGCTCGAGCTGCAACTGCTCGACATCGCGAACGATACGCTGCGTCAGCACGATTACCTGCTGCGCCTCACCCGCCAGCGTGAAGCGGCGGGACTCGACATGCCGGTCGCGGTCGCGCGTGCCGGCGAGCCGCTGCCGCTCGCGCAGGCCGATGTCGAGCGGCAGCGCGCGGCCGTCGCGCTGCTGCGCCACC
>NZ_QOBB01000219.1:0-11340 GCF_024704855.1 Burkholderia sp. HAN2018
CGCGGCCAGCGGTGCGCGCATGCGTGCCCCCCTTCGACGAGCGCACGACGCAACAGCGGCCAACCGCGCCGCAGCGCGACGCGCACGCCGATCCACACGAGCGCGACCAGCGCCGCGACGACCAGCAGGATCACGGCGACCCGCACGCTGATCGCCGCGGCCAGCGCGGCCGACGCGCCGAACACGATGCCCGGCGCGACGTGCACGGGCGCCCAGATGAGTGCCGAGACGATGTTGACCGGATAGAACGACCGGCGCGGCAGCGTCGCGCAGCCGACGACGACCGGCACGACCGCGCGCACCGGCGCAAGAAAACGTGCGAGCACGATGCTCTTCACGCCGTGGCGCAGCACGAACTCCTCGCCGCGCCCGTAGGCGTTCGCATAACCGAAGCGCGCCCATGCGTTGCGGATCATTCCGCGGTAGTGCCGCCCCAGCTCGTAGCTGATGCCGTCGCCGATCACGGCGCCGACCGCCGCGACACCGATCGTCGTCCAGCCGTCGAGCGCGCCCGCGCCGATCAGCGCACCGGCCGCGAACATCACGGCGCCGGCCGGCACGACCGTGCCGATCAGCGCGATCGCCTCGGCGCACGCGGTCACGAACACGACCGCGAGCACGAGCAGCGGATGCGCGCCGATCGCGCCGATCCACGCATGGATCGTGTCGCTCATTGCACGCTCCATGGCGAAGCGACCCGACGTGAGAACACCGGGCCGGCGATGGCATGGGGAGCGTTCATCGGGCGGTGCGCGCGGTCGCGCCGGCGTGGCGGATCAATCGAACTCGTGCTGCCGCGCGTCGGCCTCGAGCGGCGCGTCGTGGTAGCCGACCGTCGCGATCTCCTGCAGATAGCGCGCGAGAAACGCGCCGATCGATCCGGCGGCCTCGTACTGATGCACGTGGCGAAATTCATGGGTCAGCAGGCGGCGCGTGTCCTGCCCGCGCAGCACGTACACCGCATGACCGAGCGTGAGCCCGATCGTCCCCGGCGACAACAGCCCCGTGTCGCGGGCGATCGCGGCGAGCGTCGGCGTCTCCGGAAACGGCATGCGCTCGACGATCACCACGCGGATCCGCTCCGGCTGGGCGACGCCCACCGTGCGCGCGTCGTCGGCCTGCGCCGGCGTCAGCGGCGCACCCTGCGCGATCCCGCGCGCCGCCTCCGCTTCGGCCCACGCGACGGCGGCAGGCAGTGCAGACGGCAGGATATCGGCAAGATCGATCATCACGGGGCTCCTCGTTAGTGTCATGGCATCGGGCACCAGTTTAGTCCCGATTCCGGGCGGTTCGCGGGGCGGCTGGCGACCCGCCGCGCCGCCCGGTTCCCGCCGCCGCGACCACCCGGGAATACCCTGATTCGCGCCCGCCCCGCCGCGTATGTTTTCTCGGGAATTATTTCGTTTCAGTGCACATTCGTCGAAAACCTGTCTCGAAAATTTACCGGATGAGTATCGTTTTCGGATTCGGCGGAATATATTGGTCAGAAGAACGGCCGCGGCGACCACCGGACAGCAGGGCGCGGCGTCATCCCGAAGAGGATCGCTAGATGATCAGGGTAATTCTGGCTGACGATCACGCAGTCATGCGGGACGGACTGCGTCACATCCTGGAGACGGCCGGCGGTTTCGAAATCGTCGGCGAGGCGAGCGACGGCTCGGCCACGCTCGCGCTGGTCGAGCGCGGCACCGCCGACGTGCTGCTGCTCGACCTGTCGATGCCCGCGCCGACCGGCATCGAGCTGATCCGGCTGGTGAAGCACCACGCGCCGTCGCTGCGCATGCTCGTGCTGACGATGCACGCGGAGGCGCAATACGCGGCGCGCGCGTTCAAGGCCGGCGCAACCGGCTACCTGACGAAGGACAGCGCGACCGCCGAGCTCGTGGAGGCGGTCGGCAAGGTCGCGGCGGGCGGCGTCTACGTGAGCCCGTCGGCGGCCGAAAGCCTCGCGCTCACGCTGCGCGCGCCGGCCGCGGCACTGCCGCACGAACGGCTGTCCGCGCGCGAGCTCGACGTGATGCGCCGGATCGTCGCCGGCCAGACCGTCACGCAGATCGCGACCGAACTCGCGCTGAGCGCCAAGACGGTCAGCACGTACAAGACACGGATCCTCGAGAAGATGGAACTGCCGCACGAAGCCGCGCTGGTCCGCTACGCGGTGCGCCACGACCTCGACCCCGGCGGCGACGCATGACGGCCGCCTTCCACCTCCCGCCCTCCCCCCCGGACGACGACACCTCCGACGCGTCGCGCCTGTTCATGTCGTCGCTGCCGCCGGGCCGGCGCGAACGGCGGCTCGCGCTCGCGACCGTGCTCGTGTCCGCGGTGATCTTCGCCGCGCTTGCGCCCTTCGCGGGCAGGCCGCTTGCGCCGGGCTGGGCGTTCATCCCCGTGTACCAGTCGGCGATCGTCGTCAACGACATGGTGACGGCCGGCCTGCTGCTCGGCCAGTACGCGATCCTGCGCGAGAAGCCGCTGCTCGTGCTCGCGGGCGGCTACCTGTTCACGGGCTTCATGGCCGGCACCCACATGCTGACCTTTCCCGGGCTGTTCGCGCCGACCGGCCTGCTCGGCGCCGGCGACCAGACCACCGCCTGGCTCTACCTGTTCTGGCACGGCGGCTTCCCGCTGGCGGTCGCCGCGTACGCGCTGCTGCGCGCGGCATCGCCTGCCGCGGGCCCGATCCCGGCTCCGCAACGCCGCGCGGCGATTCCCGTGGTGCTGTGCATCGCGGCCGCGCTCGGCGCGACGGCCGCGCTCGCGCTGCTCGCGACGGCCGGCCACGACCTGCTGCCGCGCATCATGAACGGCAACCGGATGGCCGCGACGATGACGAACGCGATCACGATCGTCTGGGGGCTGAACCTGGTTGCGCTGATGCTGATGTGGCAGCGGCGGCGGCGGCATTCCGTGCTCGACCTGTGGGTGATGACGGTGCTCGTCGCGTGGCTGTTCGACATCGCGCTGTCGGCGATGCTGAATCACGGGCGCTACGATCTCGGCTTCTACGCGGGGCGCGCGTACGGTCTGGTCGCGTCCGGCGTCGTGCTGTTCGCGATGCTGTTCGAAAACGGCCGACTGCATGCGCAGACGGTGCGCGCGCTGGCCGGCGCGCGCTACCAGCATCTGCTCGTCGTGCAGAAGAGCGCGCAATTGAACGACGCGAACGAGCGGCTCGAACAGCGCGTTGCCGCACGCACCGCGCAACTGAGCGCGTCGAACCGCGACCTGCGGCGCGAAGTCGAGGAACGCGTGCGCGCCGAGCGAGCGCTGCAGGCGTCGCGCGAGGAGCTGCGCGAGATCGCCGCGATCAGCGCGAGCGCTCGCGAAGCCGAGCAGCGCCGCATCGCACGCGAGCTGCACGACGAACTCGCGCAGACACTCGCGACGCTGAAGAACGATCTGGAATGGCTGATCGATCGCGTGCCGCAGGACGATGCACTGCTGGCGCGCAAGATCGCGGCGATGCACACGCTGGCGCGCGGCGCGGTGGCCGCGACGCGCCGCATCGCGTCTGACCTGCGCCCGCTGATGCTCGACGATCTCGGCTTCGCCGCCGCGATGCAATGGCTCGTGGAGGATTTCCGGCACCGTCACGGCATCGAATGCGCGCTGCATGTCGACCCGCCCGAACTGCAACTCGACGAGCCTTACGCGACGGCGGTGTTCCGCATCGCCCAGGAAGCGCTCGCGAACGTCGCACGGCACGCGGCCGCGTCGCATGCGAACGTCGCGCTCGTGCAGGCGAACCAGGCGATCGAGCTGACGATTCGCGACGACGGCGCGGGATTCGATCCCGGCGTGCCGCGCAAATCGGGATCGTTCGGGCTGGTCGGGTTACGCGAGCGTGCGTATCTCGTTGGCGGCACGCTGCGGATCGCAACGACGCTCGGCGAGGGGACGACGATCGAGGTCGAGATTCCGCTGTCGCCTGCGCCTGCTGCGGTCGCGCATGGCGGGAATGGAGGTTCGAGGATCGATCGCTGATCGAGGCGGCAATATCGGCAAATGCCGGCCGCCGCGTCGATCATGCGTCAGTGGTAGTCGTCTTCCCGTTGATGTCGCACGGCCAGAATCGTGACTTGCCCGGCCGCTTCAATCTCGAACGGCAGGACGTAGCCCCACGTGCCGAAAGACGCGATCGGCTCACGCAGAAACGGATTCCCGTCGTCGATCTTGCGGCATGTGAACGGAAACATTCGGAGCATGGCGATACCTTGTTCGATCGCGTCCGCAGCCCGCTGCCGCTGCATCGGTATCACGTTCGAGCAGGTATCGATGCATCTGCACCAGATCCTCACGGGCCGCACTTGTATATCGGACCCGATAGATCAATCCGCCGCCTTCGCTGTTCTCGCAGCGTTCAGCATGCCCTCGAGTTCGGCCTGCACGTCGGCGGCGTCGACGTATTCGCCGGTACGGCGCGCCTCGTCGCGCGATGCAAGGCCACGGGTGACAAACTCGCGCCGCAGGCGACGACGCGCGATACCATCGCGAAGCGCCGACTCCATGAACGCAGACAACGTCTCGTTTTCCTCAAGGACCGACTCTGCCGCCTCCCGCAATTGCGGATCGACACGCAGCGCCGGCATGATCGCGGTTTTCATCGCACACTCCATGGATCACATATGTAATCCATGGTAGCAAACCCTCTTTTACGCGTGCAGTCGGCCATTCGGCCTGACCAACGTGTCCGGGACCACAATCCGGCCGCGCCGCACACCTCACGCCCGCATCGCCACCATCCCCCGCTCCGAGCGGGTCCACGCGACCAGCGCGCCGATTCCGAGCAGCGCGAGACACACGATCGGCACGATCATCGGCCCGAACGCGGTGCCCGTCACCTTGCCGGCAAACGGCATCAGGTTCTGGCTGAAGAAGCCGCCGAGGTTGCCGATCGAGTTGATTGCCGCGACGCTCGCCGCCGCCCGCGCGCCGGTGAAGTAGCGCGGCGGCATCGACCAGAAGCACGGATACAGCAGCGGGATGCATGCTCCGCCGAGCACCAGCGCGATGAAGCGCAGCGGCGTCGACGGCAGCACGAGGCTCAGCAGGAAGCCGAGCGCACCAAGCGCCGCGACGATCGCGATCGTGCGCAGGATGCTCTTCGCGCGGCGCAGTTTCCCCGGCAGCCACACCAGCAGCAGCACCGCGAGCGCCCACGGCAGCATGCTCAGGAAGCCGTTCGTCGTGCTCGACACGCCGAACGATTTCACGAGCGTCGGCAGCCAGTACGTCACGCCGTACAGCGACGTCGACATCAGCATGTAGGTCGCCGCGAACAGCATCACGCGCGGGTCGAGCAGCGCTTTCCACGGCTTGCCGTGCTCGGCCTGCGCGGGTTTCTCGCGTTCGAGCGCGGCCTCGACGATCTGCTTCTCGCGGTCGTCCAGGAAACGGGCGTCGCGCACCGACGCGGGCAGCACGCGGAACACGACGATCGCGACGATCACCGCCGGGATGCCCGTCGCCACGAACACCCACTGCCAGCCCGCGAGCCCCCACACGCCGTTCAGGCTCAGCAACACGCCGCCGACCAGCGAGCCGAGCATGTTCGCGAGCGCGCTGCCGAGCGTGAAGATGCCGAGCACCTTCGCGCGATAGCTCTGCGGAAACCACAACGTCAGGTAGTAGATCACGCCCGGATAAAAGCCGGCCTCGGCGATGCCGAGCACAAAGCGCAGCGCGCAGAAAGCGGGCATCGACGTCGTGAAGCCCATCAGCACCGTGATCAGCCCCCACGTCAGCATGATCCGCGCGAGCCACACGCGCGCGCCGTAGCGATGCAGCGCGAGCGTGCTCGGCACCTCGAACAGCAGGTAGCCGATGAAGAACAGCGACGACGCGAGCCCGAACGCGGCTTCCGTCATCCCGAGGCTGTGCACCATCTGCAGTTTCGCGAAGCCGACGTTCTGCCGGTCGATGAACGCGATCAGGAACATCACGACGAGGATGGGCAGCAGGCGCCGCGCCATCTTCGACATGATGCGCTGTTCTTCGGCGGACGCGGGGTCCAGGGTGTCGGTAGCATTCACTTCAGGCTCCTTGCGTGAATCGGTTGCACAGCGGTTGCATGTCGTTTGAATCGGCGCCGCGCGCGACGATCGCGCGGGTGCGGGGCATGTCGGGGAAAGGAAGCGGCGGCATCAGCGCGACCGGTAGTCGTCGAGCATCGGCGCGAACATCTCGTGCCATGCACGCGGCTTCGCCTTGATCGTGCCGGCCAGGTACAGGAATTCGACGTAGTCCATCAGCTGGTTCGGCAGTACCGAGAAGCGCGTGTCGGGCGCGGCGAGCATCCGCATCACGTCGTCGTGCGACACGCCGACGCCTGACGACGCCGCATACAGCGCGGCCGCCGCGCGCGGGTCCTGCGCGATCAGGCGGTTCGCTTCGTCGAGCGCGCCGAGAAACGCGACGGCCAGCGCGGGGTCCGTATCGACGAGCCGCTTCGGCGCGAATACGACGTCGAGCGTCAGCGGGCCGAGCACGTCGACCGAATTCACGACGCGGTGAATGCCCGGCTGCCGCAGCTCGAGCGTCGAGAACGGCGGCGACGTGAAGTGCGCGGTCACGCCGTTCTCGCGCCGGATCAGCGCCTGCATCGCCTGCGGATGCGGGAGGTTCACGGTGATCGAATCGAGCTGCGCGAAATGCGTCGCGCCGAGCTGCCGGCTCGCGACCATCTGCAGCACGACCGCCGACAGCGACGTGCGGATGCCGGGCACCGCGATCCGGTCGGACGGCGTGAAGTCGCGCAGCGACACGAGGCCCGCGCGGTTCGCGTTCAGCGACAGCGACGTGGTGGACAGCCCGCTGATGCCGATCACCTCGACATTCGGAATGCCGCGCGCCCGTGCCCACAGCTCGATGAAACCCGGGGCGCCGGCGCCCGCGAAATCGAGCGTGCCGGCCATCATCGCGTCGTTGACCGAATTGCCGCCGTCGAGCAGCACCCAGTCGACCGCGACGTCGCGCACGCCGTGGCGCGCCGCGTGCCGCTCGAACAGCCGCTGCTTCTCCATCACGAGCAGCGGCAGGTACAGCACCCCGAAGCCTTTCGAGATCCGGACGGTGCGCGGCTTCGCGCGCACGAGCGGCGGCGCGGCCAGCATGCCGATGCCGGCGGCGATCAACGCGCGGCGGCGCAGTGACGTCGTCATGCGCGGGCCGCCGTGCGACGGACGGCAAACGGCCACGCGAAAACCCGCGTCGCGCCGCGCCGCGCATTCGTCGTGCCCGTGACATGCTGCATGTTGCCGTCTCCTTGAATATTTCTGGTATTAATGCCGTCCTTGCGTGCTGCATCCGGCTCGACACAGGTTATCGACCGAGTCTGAGAAAATGCTGACATCCCGGCCCCGGGAAAACCCCTAACCCACCCATCTGCGAAACGGCACCATGCGCATTCTCGTCGTGGAGGACGATGCCGAAATCGGCGCGGCGATCCGCAGCCGCCTGGCGCGGCTCGGCCATGCCGTCGATCTCGAGACCGACGGCGCGACCGCGAACGGGCTGCTGCGCGTCGAGCGTTTCGACCTCGTCGTGCTCGACGCGAACCTGCCCGGCATGGACGGCTTCGCCGTGCTGCGCAACCTGCGCGCGTCGGGCAGCACGACACCCGTGCTGCTCGTCACCGCACGCTCGGCGATCGACGACCGCGTGAGCGGCCTCGGCCTCGGCGCCGACGACTACCTCGTGAAGCCGTTCGACTACCGCGAACTCGACGCGCGCGTGCAGGCGCTCCTGCGCCGCAACAGCGGCCACGCGAACGACGTGCTGACGCTCGGCGGCCTCGTGATCGACCGCAGCAGCCGCCTGGCGGAACTCGACGGCCAGCCGCTGTCGCTGTCGCGCCAGGAATTCGCGCTGCTCGAAATCCTCGCGAGCCGCCCGCAACGCATCTTCTCGAAGGACGAACTGCTGAACCAGTTGTTCAGCTTCGGCAACGAGCCGACCGCGAACGCGGTCGAGCAGTACGTGACACGCGTGCGCAGGAAGCTGCAGGGCAGCTCGGTCGAGATCCGTACCGCGCGCGGGATGGGGTACCAGATTGCGGCGCACTGACTGGTTCCCGAAGACGCTGTTCGGGCGCACGCTGCTCTTCATCGCGCTCGTCGTCGCGTCCGGCGCGCTCGCGCTCGCGGCGATCGCGCGCTACTACGCGGGCGTCGCGGCCGAACGCGCATACGACCAGCTGCTTGCCGGCGCCTCGATCCAGGTCGCGGAAAACCTCTACGTGCAGGGCGGCGTGCTCGCGCTGAATCCGCCGGTGGCCGCGCTGTCGACGCTGTCGCGCTACGACCTCGTCTACTACAAGGTCGTCGATTCGCGCGGCATCGTCGTGGCCGGCTACAACGATCTCGCGAGCCCCGTGACGCTCGCCGCCGCGAAACAGGGCCCGGCGTTCGCGAACGGCCTGTACCAAGGGCACCGAATCCGCACCGCGACCATCGCGCGCTACATGCCCGAAGAGAGCACGCCGGGCTGGGCGCTCGTAACCGTCGCGCAAACCACCAACGCGCGCCAGCAGCTCACGAACGACATGAGCCTCAAGGTATGGACGCTGATCCTGCTGATGAGCGTGCTCGCGATCGGCGCGAGCGGCCTCGCGATCCGGCGCGGCCTGCGCCCGCTCGCGCAGATCGGCACGATCATCGCCGCGCGCGACCCGGCCGACCTGCGGCCGGTGGCCGTCGACACGCCGAGCGAGATCGACGCGATCATCGGGTCGATCAACGGATTGATACACCGCCTGGCCGAGCGCATCAACGCGATGCAGCGCTTCATCGCCGACGCGGCGCACCAGATGCGCACGCCGCTCGCGCGACTCGACGCGCAGATCGAGCTGCTCGACGGCGAATCGGACCCAGCGCGTCACGCGGCGCGGCTCGATGCGCTACGCGCGACCTCTTCGGACGTCGGCCGGCTCACCGGCCAGTTGCTCAATCACGCGATGGTGATCCATCGCACCGAAGCCGTACCGCTGCAGCCGGTCGACCTCGTCGCGCTCGCGAAGGACGTGCTCGGCCGCGCGATTCCGCTCGCGGGCGAGCGCGATGTCGCCGTCGCATTCGCGAGCGACGCGCCGCTCGCCTGGATCGACGGCGACGCGATCAGCCTGCAGGAAGCGTTGTCGAACGTGCTGCACAACGCGCTGCTGCACGGGCATGCGGACGACATCGTCGTGTCGGTCGCGACGAAGGGCAACGCAGGCGATACCGTGACGCTGACCGTCACCGACAACGGCCGCGGCATTCCACGCGAGCATTGGGATGCCGCGCTGCAGCCGTTCGTGCGGATCGCACCGGACGGCAGCGAGCGGCGCACGGGGTCGGGCCTCGGGCTCGCGATCGTGCAGGAAGTGATGAAGGCGCACGGCGGGCGCATCGGGTTTGCGTTTCCCGATGCGGGCGGGTTCGCGGTCGTGCTGACGTTTCCGCGTGCGGCGGGGATCGGCGCCGCGCAGGCATGAACGGACGGACCGGTGCCGGATCGGGCGCGGCAGGCGCTCAGTCGTCGTCGTTGTCGTCGAAGCGGTTCCGCTCCGCATGCCGCGCGACCAACTGGTCCAACTCGTCATACCGACGATCGCAGAACAGCCGGCACAATGTGTCGACTTCCGCGCGCGTGTCGACGTCGATCGTGTCGACATGCCGTTCCAGCTTGCCTTTGCCGATCCCGAACAGCCCCTTCTTCATCCGCATCGAAACGGCATTCAACTGGAAGCCGTCCGCATGCGCGTCGCTCAGCGCGGTCACCCACAATTCGCGCTGATCGTCGGCATGCTGCAGCAAGAGCGCGGGCAACGGCCCTTCCTGCGTGTCGTCCCATTCGGCGTGCTGCGCCGCCCACGGGAACGTGTCGAAGGCACGCGTGAACGACGCGTAGTCCGTCACGCCCTGAGGATCGAGTTGAGTGTAGTCGTAGCCGGTTTTCTGAATGGCGTAGGTCAACATGGCGCGGCGCTCCCGGTGGCGGTAATGGCGACTGCGCGTAATCTACCTGACAAGTCGGTGTACCTCGCAGTTTTTTTGCGAGGCCGGATCCGGGCACCGCCATCGGCCCCGCCCGCTACGCTGCCACCGCCTCGCCACCGAGATACGCATCGCGCACGCGCTCGTCGTCGAGCAGCGCCTTGGCCTGCCCTTCGAGCACGACGCGCCCCGTTTGCAACACATACCCGTAATGCGCGATCTCCAGTGCAAGGCTCGCGTTCTGCTCGACCATGAACACGGTCACGCCCTGCTTGTTGATCGCGTCGATCAGTTCGAGCACCTTGTCGACATAGAGCGGTGACAGCCCCATCGTCGGCTCGTCCATGCAGATCAGCTTCGGCCGCGCCATCAATGCCCGCGCCATCGCCAGCATCTGCTGCTCGCCGCCCGACAGCGTGCCCGCGCGCTGCGTCAGCCGCTCGCGCACCCGCGGAAACAGGTCGAGCACGCGTTCGTAGTCCTCGCCCACCGCCGCACGGTCGCCGCGTGTGTACGCGCCCATCAGCAGGTTCTCGCGCACGCTCATGTCGCCGAACAGCCGCCGCGCCTCGGGCACGGCCGCGATCCCGCGCCGCACGCGCTGCGGCGTCGCGAGCGCCGTCACGTCGTCGCCGTCGAAGCGCACGACGCCGCGCTTCGGCCGCATCAACCCGAGAATCAGCTTCATCGTGGTCGACTTGCCGCTCGCATTGCCGCCGAGCAGGCTGACGATCTGCCCTCGGCCGACTTCGAAGTTCACGTCGAAATGCACCTGCACCGGCCCGTAGAACGTGTCGAGGTGTTCGAGTTTCAGCAGCGCATCGGTCATGTTCGTTTGCAATCCGGAAGAAGTAGCGCTCATGCGGCTGCCTGCGCTGCACGGTCGGCCGGCGTGCCGCCCGCATGGCGGCGGCCGAGGTACGCCTCGATCACGCGAGGATCGTGCCGCACGTCGCGCGGCGCGCCTTCGGCGATCTTCACGCCGTTGTCGAGCACCATCACGCGGTCGGACACGCGCATCACGAGTTCGAGCTTGTGCTCGATCAGCAGGATCGTCAGGCCGCGCGCCTTCAGCGACTGGATCAGTTGCAGCATCTCGGCCGTCTCCGTCTCGTTCATCCCGGCCGTCGGTTCGTCGAGCAGCAGCAGGCGCGGATGCAGCGCGAGCGCGCGGCCGATCTCCACGCGCCGCCGGTTCGCATACGACAGGCTGTGCGCCGGATGATCGATGCGCGGCGTGAGCCGTTCGCCGAACCCGGCGATGATGTCGCGCGCCTCGTCGCGCAGCGCCGCTTCCTCGCGCCGCACCGATGCGGGCCGCACGAGCGCGCGCCACACCTCGGCCGCAGCGCCGAGCGCGGGC
>NZ_QOBB01000220.1:0-11317 GCF_024704855.1 Burkholderia sp. HAN2018
CGTCGGCACGTGCCTGCGGCGGGCCGCCGGCGCCCGGCGGGCCGGCCGGCGTGTCGTGGTCGTGCGCGGTGAGCCGTTCGCGCACGAAGCCGATGTGCTCCCGCAGCACGTAGAACTGGCCCGCATAGGAGAGCGGCATCTTCATCCGGTTCACGGCTTCCTCGATGTCGTCGAGTTCGTCGAGCAGCTGCACGCGCTCCTCGGCCGTGTGCTCGCCGAGCGCGCGGCGCTCGAGCGCGATCAGCGCGCCGTACCAGCGGTAGATGCGCGAGCGCACGCGCCAGCCGTACAGCGACGGCACGAGCCGCAGCCCGGGGATCAGCACGACGATCAGCGGCACGACCACGACGAGCAGCCGGTCGACGAGGCTCGCGACCCAGAACGGCAGCCGCCGGTACAGGAAGGTCTTGCCGGATTTGTAGTAGCGCGCGGCGTCGTCGGACAGCGGGAAGCCGCGCGTGACGGACGACGGGAATTCGCCCGCGTGCTGCAGGATCGTCGCGTGGCCGTGCACCTCGCGCGCGGCCTCGATCAGCAGGTCGGACAGCGCGGGGTGCAGCGAGTCGCGTGCGACCAGCTCGATGGTCGGCGCGACCGTGTGGATGTCGGCGGGCGGCAGGTTGCGGCCGAGATCGTAGACGCCCATCGGCAGCGTGATCGCGGTCAGGTACGGGAAGCGCCGCGCGTACGCCTCGGCCTGGGTGAACGAATACACGTGCACGCCCGGTGCGCGGAACAGCTTCGCCATCACCGGGATCTGCGTCGAGTCGCCGGACAGGAATGCCGCGTCGATCTTGCCGTCGAGCAGCGCGGTGGCCGCATCCTCGCCGGCGGTCGGCAGCAGCTCGGTCGACCCGCCCGGCACGATGCCGTTCATCTTCAGCAGCGCGAGGCTCAGTTCGCGCGCGCCGCTGCCTTCCGCGCCGAGCGCGAGCCGCTTGCCCTTGAAGTCGGACAGGCGCGCGACGACCGGGCCGCGGTACATGATCGCAAGCGGCACGTAGCCGATGCTGCCGAGCGACACGAGGTGTTCGTCGCGCTCCTTCGGGCCGATGCCGCTCTGCACGAAGCCGACGTCGACCGGCGCGTTCGGGTTCGACAGCCGCGCGAGGTTCTGGGCGGACCCTTCGGATGACTGGACGTCGAGCGTGACGCCGTTCTTCGCGAGGATCGTCTTGTATTTCTGCGCGGCGTTCCAGTACGTGCTGCCGGGCGGCCCGGACGAGATCACGAGCGTGGACGGCGGGGCCGGCTGGATCAGCTTGACCGCGAGCCAGACGGCCGTGGCGGCGAGCAGCACGGTGGGGCCGATCGACAGCGCGAGGTCGCGCCACGACACCGCGACGAAGCGGGCGAGGATGCGGCGAGGCGGGCGGGGGCGGGCTGGCTTCATGGGGGGCGGCGGATGACGCTGGCGTGACGTATCGGTGACGGTCGGCGCGGACGATGCGGATTCTCGCGGCGATGGTACCCGGTTTCGCGGTGCGTGCGCGAGTGCGGCGCGGCGGCGCGACGACAGCGGCGGGGGCCGCCGCGTCAAAAGCTTTGCGCTTCCGCGGGCGCTGGATTACATTGTGCGACGCAGCCGCGCCCGATTCGCGCGCGACCCGGCACGCAATGAGACCGGGCGCGTCCGGCCGGCGGCTGTCCGGCCCGGCCGGCCCGCTCTCGCGTGCGCCGTCCGCCAGCCCGTCTTGCCTCTCTCGTATCGCCGTGGAAAACACCGGCTGTCCCGCCCGTTCGCGCGCGGGCCGGCTGTTTTTGGGGGTATCCGGCCGTACTGTGCACGGCCGTTCCGGAGTGATAAGGAGATAGCATGAAGTCGATCGTGTTGAGAGCGTTGGGTGTCGCCGCCGTGGCGGCCTGTCTGTCGGGCAGCGTGTATGCGCAGTCGAGCGATGCGGCGGCAACGGAAGCGCCCGCGGCAGCGACCAGCGCGCCGAAGGCCGCCGCGAAAACCGCGAAGAAGGCGAACCGCAAGCTCGGCTATACGGTGCGCAAGGCGATTTCGAAGGAATCGGGCGTCAACGTGTCGAACCTCGTCGTGCGTTCGAAGGGCGGCGCGATCACGCTGGAAGGCACGATGCCGGCCCAGGACCAGATCGACAAGGCCGAAGCCGCAGCCAAGGGCGTGGCGGGCGTGACGTCGGTCACGAACAAGCTGACGGTTCAGCAGCAGTGATGCCGGGCGGCGGCGCGCGAGCGCCGCGTGCGCCCGTTTCCAGGCGGGCCCCGGCATGCCGGGGCCCGTTTGCGCTTGAGAGGCCGCAAGCCGCATGAAGCGGCGGCGGACCGATAACGATATCGAGAGGGCGGCGATGACGAGGCTCGGGTGGGGCAGGCGGATGGTTTTCGGCGCGGCGCTGGCCGCGATCGCGCTACTCGGCGCCTGCAACGGCGACGAATCGGCCGAGCGCAACCGGTTGCCCGGTTTCGTGTCCGGCAGCGTGCGCACGACAGCCTATGACGGCGCGAGCGACGACCTGCTGACGGCCGGCCTCGGCAAGACGGGCCTCGGCTCGGCCACCGCGCCGGGCTTCGCGAACGCCGCCCGGCCGACGGGCGCCGAGCTGCGCCGCCTCGCGATCTGGTCGAACTACCGCGCGCTCGTCGACATGAGCGCGAACGGCGGCTACGGCCGCTTCTGGGGGCCGAACGTCGATCTCGACGGCAACGCCACGCTCGGCGAAGGCAAGATCCCCGGCACCGAATATCTCGCATACTCCGACGACGGCAGCGGCAGCAAGAACGTGACGCTGCTCGTGCAGGTGCCCGCCAGCTTCAATCCCGCGCAGCCGTGCATCGTCACCGCGACGTCGTCGGGCTCGCGCGGCGTGTACGGCGCGATTTCCGCGGCCGGCGAATGGGCGCTCAAGCGCGGCTGCGCGGTTGCCTACAACGACAAGGGCGGCGGCAACGGCGCGCACGAACTCATGTCGGACACCGTCACGCTGATCGACGGCACGCTCGCCAACGCGGTGCTGGCCGGCACCGCGAGCCTGTTCACCGCGAACGTGACGAGCGGCGATCTCGCCACCTTCAATTCCCGCTTCCCGAACCGCTATGCGTTCAAGCACGCGCATTCGCAGCAGAATCCCGAGCAGGACTGGGGGCGCGTGACGCTGCAGTCGGTCGAGTTCGCGTACTGGGCGCTCAACGAGCAGTTCGGCCCGCTGATCGACAGCTCGCATCACGGCGTGCGCTATCGCGCGGGCGACATCACGACGATCGCCGCGTCGGTCAGCAACGGCGGCGGCGCGTCGCTCGCGGCGGCCGAGCAGGACAATCGCGGCTGGATCACCGCGGTCGTGGTCGGCGAGCCGCAAATCAACGTGCGGATGGCGCCGAACGCGGTCGTGCGCTCGGGCGGCCAGCCGGTGCCGTCGTTCGGCCGGCCGCTGGCCGACTACGCGACCCTCGCGAACCTGCTTCAGCCGTGCGCGGCCGCGTCGGCGTCGCTTGCCGCTGCGCCGTACCTGAGCGCGCTGCCGGCGGCGACCACGCAGTCGATCCGCACGCAGCGCTGCGCGACGCTCGCCGCGGCCGGGCTCGTGTCGGGGGCCGATACGCAAAGCCAGGCCGCCGACGCGCTCGCGCAGCTCCACGCGGCCGGCTACCTTGCCGATTCCGACCTGCTGCAAGCGCCGATGTGGGATTCGCAGGCGATTCCGGCGATCGCCGTCACGTATGCAAACGCGTACACGCGCTCGCGCGTCACCGACAACCTGTGCAATTTCAGCTTCGCGACGACGAACCCGGCGACGGGCGCCGTCACCGCGCCGGCCACGTCGCCGATGCCGGCCGTCTTCGGCGTCGGCAACGGCGTGCCGCCGACGGCCGGCATCGACCTCGTGTTCAACACGGGCGCGGGTATCGACCACCGGCTCGCGACACCCGATGCGAGCTTCGCGGGCGCGCTGTGCCTGCGCCGGCTCTGGACGAACGGGATGCTCGGGATGCCCGCGAACGTCGACGCGGTGCGCGTGAACGCGAACCTGCAGGGCAAGCCGGCGATCATCGTCCAGGGCCGCAGCGATGCGCTGGTGCCCGTGAACCACGCATCGCGCGCGTACGTCGCGCAGAACGGCATCAGCGAAGGCGGGCGCAGCCGGCTCGTGTTCTACGAGGTGACGAACGGCCAGCACTTCGACGCGTTCCTGCCGGTGCCGGGCTTCGACACGCGCTTCGTGCCGGTTCACTACTACAACCTGCAGGCGCTGAACCTGATGTGGCGGCACCTGAAGAACGGTGCACCGCTGCCGCCGTCGCAGGTGATCCGCACGGTGCCGCGCGGCGGCACGCCGGGCGCCGCGCCCGCGCTGACGAGCGCGAACTTGCCGCCGATCTCGGCCGCGCCGGGGGCGAACGCGATCACGACCGGCGCCGGCACGATCGACGTGCCGCTCTGACGGCGCCCGTCGAGCCGCCCGCACGAAGCCGGACAGCGGTCCGGCTTTTTCCTTTGTGCGAATGGAATCGGTCCCGGATTGGCTTTTGTCCGAATGGCGAGCGCTGTAACAAATTCTTACTTTACGGCGGTAAATCAGAACCCTAATATGCGCCGGTATTTTCACTTAATTTAATAAATTACAGATACGAAGATATTCCTTTCCGTTTAGTTAATCGATCCTTTCGATTTTGTTAAATCGGCTCGAGTCGAGGTTGATCGCCATTCTGCGATTAATCGGTATCTCGCCGAGGGGGATCGTTCGTCTGTTCCAAGCGAGGTGCCCTTGTCGGGCGGGCCTTGCGGGGTGTGTTTTTGCCGTCGATTTTGTGTGCATGCAAATTCGCGCAATGAATTCGTATTGCTGCGGATTATTGAATTGCCGTTTGCAATGGAATTGATTCCATTGTGCGGTTGCAAAAAACATGGGTGGGGTAAATCGTGCCGATCGGTATTCACCGATCCGGTAAAAAACTCGGAGTGCGTCGCATAACGAATGCATTCCTGGTGCGGAGCGCCGGCGCAAATGATCCTTTGCGACCGGCGGTATTTATCGTTCTGTTCGAGAGGCAATAATGACGACACGGAAGTCCTTGAAAGACGGTTTCGCGCTATTCGGAACGACACTGAGCGTGCCGCTCGCCGCAGCCGCGGCCGCGGCGCTGCTCGTCACGGGGTGCGGCGGCGACGACGGGCCGAGCCCGGCTGCTTCGGCTGCCGCCGCGGCTGCGACGTCGGCCGGCGCCAGCACGTCGGCCAACACCAACGCAACGGCCGCAGCGGCCGACCAGCCGTACGTCGACAACGACGTGTACGGCACCGGGCCGAACGACGCGGTCACGGATTCCACGGAAGGGGCGGCCGTCGTCCACCGTTCGGTCACGATCGGCGGCAAGACCATCAAGTACACGGCCACCACGGGCCACCTGACGACGATCGACCCGGTCACGTCGGCCCCGAACGCGAAGATGTTCTACGTCGCGTACACGCAGGACAACCCGGACCCGTCGAAGCCGCGCCCGGTCACGTTCTTCTACAACGGCGGCCCCGGCTCGTCGTCGGTCTACCTGCTGCTCGGCTCGTACGGGCCGAAGCGCCTGCAGTCGTCGTTCCCGAACTTCACGCCGCCCGCGCCGTACAAGCTGCTCGACAACCCGGACAGCCTGCTCGACCGTACCGACCTCGTGTTCATCAACCCGGTCGGCACCGGTTATTCGACGGCGATCGCCCCGGCGAAGAACAAGGACTTCTGGGGCACCGACCAGGACGCCCGCTCGATCGATCGCTTCATCCAGCGCTACCTGACCAAGTATTCGCGCTGGAATTCGCCGAAATTCCTGTACGGCGAGTCGTACGGCACCGCGCGCAGCGCGGTCGTGTCGTGGGTGCTGCACGAGGACGGCATCGACCTGAACGGGATCACGCTGCAGTCGTCGATCCTCGACTACGCGAATGCGTTGTCCGCGCCGGGCACGTTCCCGACACTCGCGGCCGACGCGTTCTACTGGAAGAAGACGACGCTCAACCCGACGCCGACCGATCTCGACGCGTACATGGTCCAGGCCCGCAACTACGCGGACAACACGCTCGCGCCGCTCGCGCAGAAGCCGAACCCGCAGGACGGCGGCTTCGTGAACGTGCGGCTGAACCTGAACCTGCAGACCGCGCAGCAGATGGGCGCGTACATCGGCACGGACCCGACGTCGCTGATCCAGACGTTCGGCAACCCGGCCGCGCTCGGCAACGTGCCGTCGTCGGACGACAACCCGCCGTACACGTTCTTCCTGACGCTCGTGCCGGGCACGCAGATCGGCCAGTACGACGGTCGCGCGAACTTCACGGGCAAGGGCATCGCGCCGTACATCCTGCCGAACTCGGGCAGCAACGATCCGTCGATCACGAACGTCGGCGGCGCGTACACGGTGCTGTGGAACAGCTACATCAACACCGACCTCAAGTACACGTCGACGTCGTCGTTCGTGGACCTGAACGACCAGGTCTTCAACAACTGGGACTTCAGCCACACCGACCCGACCGGCGCGAACAAGGGCGGCGGCAACACGCTATATACGGCCGGCGACCTGGCGTCGACGATGAGCGTGAACCCGGACCTGAAGGTGCTGTCGGCGAACGGCTATTTCGACGCCGTTACGCCGTTCCACCAGACGGAGCTGACGCTCGCGCAGATGCCGCTCGACCCGACGCTCAAGGCGCAGAACCTGACGATCAAGAACTACCCGTCGGGCCACATGATCTACCTGAACGACGCGTCGCGGACCGCGCTGAAGGGCGATCTCGCCAACTTCTACGACGGGATCCTCGCGAACCGCACCGCCCTGCAGCGGGTGCTGAAGCTGCAGGCGCGCACGCAGCAGCTCAAGCAGCAGAAACTGCAGCAGCAGGGGCAGTAAGCGCGGCGGGCGGCTCGAGCCGCCCCGGACGGAAGACAGCCCGATCGGCGCAGGCCGGTCGGGCTGTTTTTTATCGGCAGCGGAGGGCGCCGCGCGTCGGATGCGCTGGCCGGGAAAGGGCGGAGCCGCGGGTGAAGGGCGGGATCGGCGCCTGCCTACGCGAGTACGAGCCTTACGCCGACCGCGACGAGCGTCGCGGCGAGCAGATTGCGCAGCAGCCGCTCGGGTGCGCGCGCCGACAGCAGGCTGCCGAGCACGATGCCCGGCAACGAGCCGAGCAGCAGCGACAGCAGCATCGACCAGTCGACCGAGCCGAGCAGCCAGTGGCCCATGCCGGCGACCAGCGTGAGCGGCACCGCGTGCGCGATGTCGGACCCGACGATGCGGGTCGTCGCGAGCATCGGATACAGCAGCAGGAGCACGGTGACGCCGATCGCGCCGGCACCGACCGACGTCATCGACACGAGCACGCCGAGCACGGCGCCCGTCAGCACGGTCGACCACAGCGTGCGCGCGGGGTTCGGCGCGAGCGGGTTGCGCGCGGCGAACGCGGTGAGCTGCGGCCGGAAGATCAGCGCGAGCGACGTGAGCAGCAGCGCGATGCCGAGCACGAGCTGGATCATCCGCGCGGTGCCCGGCGTGTTCATCCCGTGCGTGTGCAGCCACCACAGCGTGATGGCCGCGGCCGGCACGCTGCCTGTCGCGAGCCGGCCCGTGATGCGCCAGTCGATCGAACCCTTCAGGCCGTGGACGAGCGTGCCGGTGGCCTTGGTCGCCGCCGCATAGAGCAGGTCGGTGCCGACCGCCGTCGCGGGGTGGACGCCGAACAGCAGCACGAGGATCGGCGTCATCAACGAACCACCGCCGACGCCGGTCAGGCCGACGAGGATGCCGACGAACAGGCCGGACAACGAGTACAGCAGATCGATATGGGGAAGCGACATCGGAAGGAGGCGGTTATGCGGCGTTCGGCGGTAGCGGCGCGTGGGTCAAAGTCCGCCATTGTCGCAAATGTGGCGGGTCGGTGTACGACTGCGTTAAAAATCGGCCGGGAAGGCGCGGGCGGCAGGCGGCGCTGAAACGGGCGTTTGAACGGGGCAGGACCAACGTGGTGGCCGGTGCCGGCCTGCGACGACAGGACGGGCGGTGCGCGGCACCCGGAAGAAGAAAAAGGGCGCGACGGTGCGCGCCCCAGGTTCGATGCAACCGGCCGGATTCGTCCGCCGCCTGCGGCTCGTCGGCGTCAGTGCATCGCGGGGCCGGCGCCTTCGACGGCGTCCTGCCGCCGGATGCGCAGCGCGAGCCCGATCAGCGCGGCGGCGGCAGCGAATGCCGCGCCGAACGCGAAAGCCGCATGGTAGCCGCCGTTCAGTGCGTCGAGCGGCGCGGCGTTCGCGGCCGCGAGCACGTCGGTGCGGGCGGCCGCGAGGCTCGCGAGCACGGCGAGGCCGAGCGCGCCGCCCATCATGAACGCGGTGTTGACGATCCCCGACGCGAGCCCGGAATCGGCCGGATCGACGTCGCTCATCGCGGCGAGCAGCATCGGGTTGAACGCGACGCCCGCGCCGATGCCGAGCAGCGTCATGCCGGGCAGCACGTGCCAGGCGAAGCCGCCGTCCACCGGCGCGCGCGAAAACAGGGCGAGGCCGCAAGCCGCGATCAGCAGGCCGGCCGCGATCGGGCCGCGGATCCCGAAGCGCATCACGATGCGCGCGGACAGCCCGAGCGAGAACGCGGCCATGATCAGGTTCGCCGGCAGGAACGCGAGACCGACCTGCAGCGGCCCGTAGCCGAGCACACGCTGCATGTACAGCGCGGACAGGAAGAACCACGCGAACATCGCGGCCGCCCACAGCACGCCGATCACGTTCGCGAGCGCGACGTTGCGCGCGGCGAACAGCGTGAGCGGCATCAGCGGATGCGCGGCGCGCGCCTCGATCGCGATGAACAGGGCGAGCAGCGCGACGGCCGCGCCGATCAGCACGACGGTCTGCGTCGACAGCCATCCGGTTTCGTTGCCGCCGACGATCCCGTAGACCGCCAGCATCAGCGATGCGGTCACGGTGACCGCGCCCGCGACGTCGAGCCGTGCGGTGCCGGCCGGCGCGCGCAGGCGAGGCAGCAGCGCGACGCACATCGCATAGACGGCGATGCCGATCGGCAGGTTGACGAGGAAGATCCAGTGCCACGACAGCGAGCTCGTCAGCAGCCCGCCGAGCAGCACGCCGATGCTGCCGCCGCCCGCGCAGACGAAGCCGTACACGCCCATCGCGCGGGCGCGTTCGCTGGGCTCGGTGAAGAGATTCATGATCAGCGACAGCGACACGGCCGACACCACCGCGCCGCCGAGCCCCTGCACCGCGCGCGCGGCGATCAGCATCGTCTGCGACTGGGCGAGGCCGCATGCGAGCGACGCGAGCGTGAAGACGACGAGGCCGGCGAGGAACATGCGCCGCTGGCCATACAGGTCGCCGAGCCGGCCGCCGAGCAGCAGGCAGCCGCCGAACGTCAGCAGGTACGCGTTGACGACCCACACGAGGGCTGTTTCGGTGAAATGGAGGTCGGTGCTGATCGATGGCAGCGCAACGTTCACGATCGTGCTGTCGAGCACGATCATCAGCACGCCGAGGCAGAGGACGATCAGCGCGTACCAGCGCTTTTCGCCGTGGATCCCGTGGGTCATGGGCTTGCAGCCTTCTGATAGTTATTTGAAAGGATGCATTGTAGGCCCCCTCGGCGCGGGCTTCCTGCCGGTTTGTGGCAGGAGCGATGCGTAGTCGCGCGTCCGGGCGGGACGCGCGTGACGGATGCGACGGGCGTTACGCGCGCGCCGGCAGTTCGCAGCCGTCGGGGCCGCATGCGGCCGCGTCGCTGCCGTCGAGTTCGACGATGCCGTCGCGCCATGCCTGGTCGAGCGCCTGCGCGAACGCGTCGGCCGGCTGCGCGCCCGACACCGCGTAACGGCCGCCGAACACGAACAGCGGCACGCCGCGCCCGCCGATCTGCGCGGCGCGGGCGATGTCGGCTTCGACTTCGTCGCGGTACAGGTCGCTGCGCAGCACGTCTTCGACGGCCGCGCGCTCGAGCCCCGCTTCGACCGCGAATTCGGTCAGCTCGGCGTGATCGAACAGCGAGCCGTGCTCGCAGAAATACGCGCGGTACAGCCGCTCGGTCAGCGCGTGCGCGCGGCCCGTCGCTTCCGCGAGCTTCACGAGCCGGTGGCCGTCGAGCGTGTCGCCGACGAGCGTGCCGGGCAGGTCGTAACGCAGCCCGACGCTCGCGGCCGCCTCGGTCACCTGGCGCAGCATCTGGTCGACCTGCGCGGGCGACATCCGGTACTTGCCGGCGAGCATCGCCTCGACCGGCTCGACGGGCTGGCCCGGCATCAGCCGGTATGCGCGCAGCGCGACGTCGACGCGCTCGGCGTGCGCGAACGCGGCGAGCGCCTCGTCGAAGCGGCGCTTGCCGATCCAGCACCACGGGCAGATCAGGTCGGACCAGATTTCGACGGTCAGGGTCGGGCGGGCAATCGGGGCGGGAGCGGTCGTCATGGGCGATTCCGGGCAGCAAAAAAGTGTAACCGGGACTATATCACTTTGTGCTTCGACGCTTCGTCCAGGCTGGGCGGGCGCGTGAAACGGGCGCCCGCCGCATCACGAAGCATAGACACGGAAGCGGCGCACCGATAGCGATGGCCGATACGGGCCGCCGCCGCGCGTCCCGACGAACAGGCGTTTCGTCGTTCCGGCGAACCAGCCCGCCGCGTTTCCCTTACGCGTCGCCCTGCGTTTCCTTCAGGTGCTTGAGGTGTTTGTAGACCGTCGCGCGACCCATCCCGAGCACATTCGCGACGTAGTTCGCCGCGCTCTTGCCGCGGAACGCGCCCTCCGCGTACAGCGCTTCGACGAGCTCGCGCCGGTGCTCGCGCGTGAGCCCGTTCAGCCCGACCTGCCGCTCGCGCAGCCAGCCGTGCAGGAACGTGTTGATGCGCTCCTGCCAGTCGTCGCGGAACAGCTCGTCCGGCTGCGCGACCACGCCCGCACCCTTGATGAACAGGTCGAGCGTCGCGCGCACCTCGTCGAACACCGCGATGTTGAAGTTGATGCACATCATCCCGGCCGGGTGGCCTTCGTCGTCGAACAGCACGTTGCTCACGCAGCGCATCCGCCGGCCGTCCCAGTTCAGCTTCTCGTACGGACCGATCACGCGCTCGCGCGCGGAATGATCGATTTCCTCCAGCGCGGAATCGTCGCCGACCTCGCGCTTCGACAGGTTGTTCGCGAGATACAGCACGGTCTGGTCGTGCAGGTCGTGGATCACGACTTCCGCGTACGGGAAGAACAGCGCGGCGATACCGTCGGCGATCGGCGCATAGCGGGTGAGCAGCAGGTCTTTGACGGGGGATTTCTTCTTGCGCATCGGTGTCGCCATCTCGGGTGGGCGGGGGCCGGGCAGCCCA
>NZ_QOBB01000221.1:0-11279 GCF_024704855.1 Burkholderia sp. HAN2018
GCGCCCTCGGCGTCGCGCCGGGCCGGCGGGCAGGGTGCCCGAGCCGTGCCTGGCCGCCGCCGGCGCCCACGATGGTCGAGAGTCTACTACGGGTCCCGTGAAGCTCGCGTTGCCGAGCCGGCCCGCCGCGTCAGGTGAGCGCGTGACGGATGAACGGGCCGTATGCGGGCGCGTCGGGCTTCAGCCTGACGCCGGCTTCGAAGTCCGTGTCGCGGTTGAACGGCACCCGCGGCCACGTGTGCCAGGCGCGCAGTCGCGCGCGGTAGTCCGCGAGCGCTTGCGCGAGGCGCGCGTCGCGGTGCCGCGCGGCGTCGCCGGCCGGATCGCTGCGAACCTCGTGGATCAGGTGCGGTTCGAGCACGTCGAAGCCGACGTAGCGCAGCGCATGCATGAGCGGCCACAGCAGCAGGCGCGTGTCGCCCTCGCGGCCGTCGGGCGCGCAGGCGGCGGCCGACGATCCGGTCGTCACGCTCAGCAGCGCGCGGCGCCCGTGCAACACGCCGCTGTCATGGCGCCGGCGGCTGCTGTAGAGGCCGCCGTAGACGAACACGCGATCCATCCAGCCCTTCAGGATCGCCGGCGCGCCGAACCACCACAGCGGGAACTGCAGGATCAGCGCGTCGGCCTGTTGCAGCAGCCCGACGTGATGCCCGACCTCCGGCGCGAGCGTGCCGCGCTCCCAGTGGTGGCGCTGCTCGCGTTGCGCGTCGAAGCGTGTCGTGTCGAGCCGATCGGCGTAATGGCGCGGCGCCTCGCTCGGGTCGAACCCGTCGGCGTACAGGTCCGCGACGGTCGCGGTATGGCCGGCGGCGCGCCACGTATCGGCCGCCGCATGGGAGAGGGCCGCGTTGAACGACTGCGGTTCGGGATGGGCGACGACGATCAGCGCATGCATGGCGGGCTCCGTGAGTATGCGACGATGATGGCCGGCGGCAGCGGGGCCGCGCAATCACGCACCCGGAGGTAACCATGGCATTTCCCGGCGACGTCTATGCGGCGGACTGTTCGGCGCGCGACGCGCTCGCGCTGATCGCCGGCAAATGGACGCTGCTGATCCTGCCGGCGCTGGCCGAGCGGCCGCTGCGCAACGGCGAGCTGCTGCGGCGCATCGGCGGCATCTCGCAGAAGGTGCTCACGCAGACGCTGCGCGAGCTGGAGCGCAACGGGCTGATCGAACGGATCGCGATCGCCGCGCGGCGATCGCATGTCGAATACCGGCTGACGCCGGTGGCGGAATCGCTGGTGGACACGCTCGTGGCGCTCGATCGCTGGGCCGAGCGTCATTTCCCGGTGCTCGACGCGGCGCGCGAGCGCTACGACGCGGCCGTGCAGCACATGCGCTGAACAGGCGGGCGGTAGCGGGCGCGGCCGCTTTCGGCCGGCACCGGCGGCGCGTCAGCGTGCGGCCGCGAGTGCCGGCGCGTCGAGCGCCTGCCGGTCGCCGGTTGCCGCGCTTTCGATGATGCCGCCGCCGAGACAGATATCGCCGTCGTACAGCACGGCCGACTGGCCGGGCGTGACGGCCCACTGCGCGTCGTCGAACGCGAGCGAGAAGCGTGCTTCGCCTGCCGGGCCGGGCACGGCGGCGCCGAAGGCGCATGCCGCGTCGGCCTGCCGGTAGCGCGTCTTCGCGCCGCACGCGAAGCCCTCGGCCGGCGGCTCGCCGGCGACCCAGCTCACGTTGCCGGCAACGAGCTCGCGCGACAGCAGCCACGGATGATCGTGGCCCTGCACGACGTACAGCGTGTTCGACGCGATGTCCTTCGCGGCGACGAACCACGGCTCGCCGCTGCCGCTCTTGCTGCCGCCCAGGCCGATGCCCTTGCGCTGGCCGAACGTGTAGAACGCGAGGCCGATATGCTCGCCGACGACCTTGCCGTCCGGCGTCTTCATCGGGCCGGGTTTGGTCGGCAGATAGCGGTTCAGGAAATCGCGGAACGGCCGTTCGCCGATGAAGCAGATGCCGGTCGAATCCTTCTTCTTCGCGTTCGGCAGCCCGATCTGCGCGGCGATCTCGCGCACCTTCGTCTTCGGGATCTCGCCGAGCGGGAACATCGTCTTCGACAGTTGCGCCTGGTTCAGCCGGTGCAGGAAGTACGACTGGTCTTTCGTATGGTCGAAGGCCTTCAGCAGCTCGAAACGCCCGTCGCGCTCGCGCACGCGCGCATAGTGGCCCGTCGCGATCATTTCCGCGTCGAGCGACATCGCGTGATCGAGGAACGCCTTGAACTTGATTTCGGCGTTGCACAGCACGTCGGGGTTCGGCGTGCGGCCGGCCGAGTATTCGCGCAGGAACTCGGCGAACACGCGATCCTTGTATTCCGCCGCGAAGTTGACGGCTTCCACGTCGATGCCGATCAGGTCGGCCACCGACACGACGTCGATCCAGTCCTGGCGCGTCGAGCAGTATTCGCCGTCGTCGTCGTCTTCCCAGTTCTTCATGAACAGGCCGACCACGTCGTAACCCTGTTCCTTCAGCAGCCACGCGGTCACCGACGAATCGACGCCGCCCGACATGCCCACCACTACACGGCGCTTGCTCATTTGTTGACCGCCTGACGTTCGAATGCTTCGGGGCGCGGCGCGACCGAATGCGTATGCACGAAATCGAGCGGAATGCGCCGCCCGGCGAGGTAATCGTCGACGCAGCGCATCACCGCGGGCGAGCGATGGCGCTCGCTGCACGCGCGCAGTTCGTCGGCGGTCATCCACAGTGTGCGGACGATGCCGTCGTCGAGCGCGTGGCCCGCGACCGGCTCGCCGGCCGTGCCGCAGAACGTGAAGCGCAGATAGGTCGCGCCGGCGGTGCCGGGACGGTCGTAGTGCGCCAGATAGACGCCGACGAGCGCGTCGGGCGTGAACGGGTGCGCGGTTTCCTCGAGCGTCTCTCGGATCACGGCGTCGGCCAGCGTTTCGCCGGCTTCGAGATGGCCTGCCGGCTGGTTGATGCGCAGGCCCGACGAGGTTTCTTCCTCGATCACGAGAAAGCGGCCGGCATGCTCGACGAGCGCCGCGACCGTCACATGCGGGGTCCAGATTTCGGGTTTCATGGTTCGGCATTTTACCGGTTGCGCCCGAACGCTGCCCGGCGTTCGGTCAGACGAATCCGACCCTCGTAATCGTCCGGCGCGCCGGTGCGCGGCCACGCCGGCCAGGCTGACGCGTCGATCTCGCGCGATCGTGCGCAAAGGCGGGTGCGGCCGCCGCTTTCGCCTAAAGTGAAACGTGAGTGCCGTCGCTCGCGAGCCGGTAGTCCGGCTGCCCGGCTCGTTGCGCGGTGGAAATCGCCGGAAACGACCTGCCGGCGATGACTGGAGGGACTGACGATGCATATTGGCGTGCCTGCCGAAACGCGGGCGAACGAGGCGCGGGTGGCCGCGACGCCGGAAACCGTGAAGAAATACGCGGCGGCCGGGCATCGGGTCAGTATCGCGAGAGGGGCCGGCCTCGCGGCCAGTTATCCCGACGCAGCCTATGCGGCCGCCGGTGCCGAACTGACCGGCCAGTCGGCCGCGTTCGACGTCGACATCGTGCTGAAGGTCCAGGCCCCGACCGACGCCGAGCTGCCGTTGCTCAAGCGCGGCGCCGTGCTGGTCGGCATGCTCGATCCGTTCAACGGCGAGCAGGCGGCGAAGCTCGCCGCGGCCGGCGTGACGGGCTTCGCGCTCGAAGCCGCGCCGCGCACGACGCGCGCGCAGGGGCTCGACGTGCTGTCGTCGCAGGCGAACATCGCGGGCTACAAGGCCGTGCTGGTTGCCGCGGCGCTGTATCCGCGCTTCTTTCCGATGCTGATGACGGCCGCGGGCACGGTGAAGGCCGCGCGCGTGCTGATCCTCGGCGCGGGCGTCGCGGGCCTGCAGGCGATCGCGACCGCGAAGCGCCTCGGCGCGGTGATCGAGGCGTCCGACGTGCGGCCGGCCGTGAAGGAGCAGATCGAGTCGCTCGGCGCGAAATTCCTCGACGTCCCGTTCGAAACCGACGAGGAGCGCGACGCTGCGCAGGGTGTGGGCGGCTACGCGCGCCCGATGCCGCCGTCGTGGCTCGGCCGCCAGGCCGCGCTCGTGCACGAGCGCGCGAAGCAGGCCGACATCGTGATCACCACCGCGCTGATTCCCGGGCGCCCGGCGCCGACCTTGATCTCGGTCGAAACCGTGCAGTCGATGAAGCCGGGCTCGGTGCTCGTCGATCTCGCGGCCGGCCGCGGCCCGGAATTCGACGGCCGCAAGAGCGGCAACTGCCCGCTGACGGTCGCCGACCAGGTGATCGCGCACCACGGCGTGACGATCGCCGGCTACACGAATCTCGCGTCGATGGTCGCCTCGGACGCATCGGCGCTGTATGCGCGCAACCTGCTCGACTTCATGAAGCTGATCGTCACGAAGGAGGGCACGCTGAACATCGACCTGACCGACGACATCGTCGCCGCGACGCTCCTGTGCCGCGACGGCGAAGTCACGCGCCGATAACGGAGGAGACCATGGAAGTCGTCAATCACACGGTGATCGACGTGATCATCTTCGTGCTGGCGGTGTACGTCGGCTACCACGTGGTGTGGAACGTCACGCCGGCGCTGCATACGCCGCTGATGGCCGTGACCAACGCGATCTCGGCGATCGTGATCGTCGGCGCGATGCTCGCGGCCGCGCTCACCGTCGGCACGACCGGCAAGGTGTTCGGCACGCTCGCGGTCGCGCTCGCGGCGGTCAACGTGTTCGGCGGCTTCCTCGTGACGAGGCGCATGCTCGAGATGTTCCGCAAGAAGGCGCCCCGGCAGCCCGGGCGCGGCAAGGAGGGCGCGCGATGAGCATGAACGTCGTCACGCTGCTGTACCTCGTCGCATCGGTGTGTTTCATCCAGGCGCTGAAGGGCCTGTCGAACCCGACGAGCGCGCGGCGCGGCAACCTGTTCGGGATGGCCGGGATGGCCGTCGCGATCCTCACGACGATCGCGCTGATCGCCAGGCAGGCGGCCTGGCTCGGCGCGAACCTGCCGCTCGGCCTCGCGCTGGTGCTCGGCGCGCTGATCGTCGGCGGCGGCGTGGGGGCGTTCGTCGCCGCGCGCGTCGAGATGACGAAGATGCCGGAGCTCGTCGCGGCGATGCACTCGCTGATCGGTCTCGCGGCCGTGTGCATCGCGTACGCGGTGGTGTCGGAGCCGGAAGCGTTCGGGCTCGTGCCGCAGGACGCCGTCGCGCCGGACTTCATTCCGTACGGCAATCGCGTCGAGCTGTTCATCGGCACGTTCGTGGGCGCGATCACGTTCTCCGGGTCGGTGATCGCGTTCGGCAAGCTGTCGGGCAAGTACACGTTCCGGCTGTTCCAGGGCGCGCCGGTCGTGTATGCGGGCCAGCACCTGCTCAACCTGATGCTCGCGCTCGGGATGCTCGGCTTCGGCATCCTGTTCTTCATCACGCAGTCGTGGCTGCCGTTCATCATCATGACGGCGATCGCGTTCGCGCTCGGCGTGCTGATCATCATCCCGATCGGCGGCGCGGACATGCCGGTGGTCGTGTCGATGCTGAACTCGTACTCCGGCTGGGCGGCGGCCGGCATCGGCTTCTCGCTGAACAACGCGATGCTGATCATCGCGGGGTCGCTGGTCGGCTCGTCGGGCGCGATCCTGTCGTACATCATGTGCCGCGCGATGAACCGCTCGTTCTTCAACGTGATCCTCGGCGGCTTCGGCGGCGAGGCGGCGGCCGGCGGTGCCGCGGGCGCGAAGGAGCAGCGGCCGGTGAAATCGGGTTCGGCCGACGATGCGGCGTTCATGCTCGGCAACGCGGAAACGGTCGTGATCGTGCCGGGCTACGGGTTGGCCGTCGCCCGTGCGCAGCACGCGCTGAAGGAACTGACCGACAAGCTGGTCGAGAAGGGCATCGACGTGAAGTACGCGATCCATCCGGTCGCGGGGCGGATGCCGGGCCACATGAACGTGCTGCTCGCGGAAGCGGAAGTGCCGTACGAGATCGTGTTCGAGATGGACGACATCAACGGCGAATTCGGCCAGGTCGACGTCGTGCTCGTGCTCGGCGCGAACGACGTCGTGAACCCGGCCGCGAAGAACGACCCGGCATCGCCGATCGCGGGGATGCCGATCATCGAGGCGTACAAGGCGCGCACGGTGATCGTCAACAAGCGGTCGATGGCGGCCGGCTACGCGGGCCTTGACAACGACCTGTTCTACATGGACAAGACGATGATGGTGTTCGGCGATGCGAAGAAGGTCATCGAGGACATGGTGAAGGCGGTCGACTGATGCATGCGCCGGTAACGCAGGCGGCCTGCCCCGATTCACGGGCAGCCTCGAAGGACAGGCCCGACCGCCGCAAGCCGGCCGGGCCGTTTTCATGGTGCGACGAGGTTCGCGATGCACGCGGCGATCGTGTCGCGTACGCGCACGATCGCCGGGTCGCGCTGCGTGCTCGAGCGCCAGCCGATTTCGACCGGGTAGTGCGGCAAGTCGACCGGGCAGGCGAGCGCGCGCAACGGCGTGGATCGCGCGATCGCGCGCGCCGCGTGCGAGGGAATCGTCGCCACCGCGTCGGAGCCGGCGAGCAGGTACGGCAACGCGGCGAAATGCGTGGTCGACGCCGCGACGCGCCGCTTGTGGCCGAGCGTGGCCAGCGCCTCGTCGACGATCCCGATCACGCCGCCCGACGACACGAGCAGGTGGTCGCGCTGCAGGAAATCGGCGAGCGTGAGCGTGCGCGGCGGCCGTGGGCGGGCGGCCGGGTCGATCAGGCACGCGTAGCCGCCCGTCGCGACCGCGCGCCGGCTGAGCCCGTTCGCCGAGAAGCCGCCCGATGCGATCGCGAGGTCGACGCCGTGGCGCAGCAGCGCGTCGCCGGCGATGCCGCTGTGCGTCTGCCGGAAGATCAGCCGGATGCCGGCGGCTTCCCGTGCAACGGCGTCGATCAGCGCGCGGCCGAGCGCGATCTCGAAGTCGTCCGACAGCCCGATCGAGATCGTGCGGCCGATGCGGTCGCCGCCGTCGGCCGCGATCGCGAGGCTTTCGCGGCAACGGTCGAGCGCGTCGGACAGGATCGGTTTCAGTTCGTCCGCGCGCGGCGTCGGCGCGAGCCCGCGGCCGGTGCGCACGAACAGCGGATCGGCATAGATCACGCGCAGCCGCGCGAGCGCCGCGCTCACCGCCGACTGCGTGAGGCCGAGCCGCAGCGCCGCCCGGCTCGCGCCGCCTTCCTCGTACAGCGCCTCGAACACTTTCAGCAGGTTCAGGTCGAGGCTGGCGATATCATCCGTATTCATGACACTTATCGTTCTATCGATTTGATCGATGACATCATATCGATAAAGATGGCGTTACCCCATTCACCGGAGACGCCTTCATGTCCACTTCAGTCATCGCCGCGCTGCAGATCGGCGCATCGCCCGACGGCACGCGCGCCACGCTCGACACGATCCTCGGCTACGAAACCGCGATCCGCGACAGCGGGGCGTCGCTCGTCGTGCTGCCCGAGGCCGTGCTCGGCGGCTATCCGAAAGGCGAGATCTTCGGCACGCGGCTCGGCTACCGGCTGCCTGAGGGCCGCGACGCGTATGCGCGCTACGCCGCGCAGGCGATCGACGTGCCGGGGCCGGAAACCGACGAGCTGGCCGCGCTGTCGCAGCGCACGGGCGCGAGCCTCGTGGTCGGCGTGATCGAGCGCGGCGGCAGCACGCTGTATTGCACGGCGCTGTTCTTCGATCCGCGCGACGGGCTCGTCGCGAAGCACCGCAAGCTGATGCCGACCGGTACCGAGCGGCTGATCTGGGGGCAGGGCGACGGCTCGACGCTGCCCGTCGTCGACACGGCCGCGGGCCGCGCGGGCGCCGCGGTCTGCTGGGAGAACCACATGCCGCTGCTGCGCTGCGCGATGTACGCGAAAGGCGTGCAGATCTGGTGCGCGCCGACCGTCGACGAGCGCGACGTGTGGCAGAGCTCGATGCGGCATATCGCGCACGAGGGGCGCTGCTTCGTCGTCAGCGCGTGCCAGGTGCAGCCGTCGCCGCGCACGCTCGGGATCGACGTGCCGGGCTGGGATCCGGAGCGGCCGCTGATCCGCGGCGGCAGCGTGATCGTCGGGCCGCTCGGCGACCTGCTGACGGAGCCGCTGATCGGCACGGCCGGGCTCGTGACCGCGCGTATCGATACCGACGAACTCGTGCGGGCGCGTTACGACTTCGACGTGGTCGGGCATTACGCGCGGCCCGACGTGTTCTCGCTGCACGTCGACGAGCGGCCGAAGCGCACGGTGGTGTTCGGCGCGTAGGGAAAGGCGGGCCGGGCGCCGTGCGGCGGCCCGGAACGTGAACGGCGGCGGTGCGCCCGCCGCCGTGCCGCGTCAGCGCGTCAGCGCATCGGCGCTTCCGCGATCCGCATGTAATCGGCGATCCGCCGTCCTTCCATGTCCGGAAACTGCTCGTGCACGACGATGTCGCCCATCCGCGCGATGTCGAAGGTGCGGAAATCGCTGCGCAGCTCGCACCACGCGCCGATCGTCCAGCGCCCGCCCCAGTAGACGAGCCCGAGCGGCCACACGCGGCGTTGCGAATGCGCGCCGAGCCGGTCGCGGTAGTCGAAGCTGACGACGTGGCGCGTATCGATGGCCTGGTGGATCGCATCGACCTTCGCGCAAAACGTCTCGTCGATGTGGAACGACGGCGCGAACACGGGCAGGCGGTCGAGCGCCGTGCGCTTGTCGGCCGGCATCGCCGACGCGATCTTCGCGAGCGCCGAGCGTGCGCCGCTCGCGAAGCGCGCACCGCCCCAGGTTTCGAGCATGCGTGCGCCGGCGGCGAGCGCCGCGAGCTCCTCGGCCGTGAACGTGAGCGGCGGCAGGCTCGCGTTGCGGTTCAGCCGGTAGCCGATGCCGGCTTCACCTTCGATCGGTACCCCTGACAGTTGCAGGTCGCGCACGTCGCGATAGACCGTGCGCGGCGACACCGACAGCCAGTCGGCCAGCTGCTGCGCGGTCGTGAGACGACGCCCGCGCAGCAGCTCGGCGATCTGGAACAGGCGGTCGGCACGGCGCGTCATGACGGCACCTCGGCTCCAACGGCAATGGGGACTTCGCGATGATAGCGCCGCGCGCGCCCGATGGCCGCTGCGCTCAGTGGCATTTCGGCGCGTGCAGGCCGACGCGGTTGCCTTCGGTGTCGATCAGGTAGCCGACGTAGCCGTAGTTGTTCGGCAGCTCGACGACGGAGCCCTGCACGACGCCGCCCGCGCGCTTCGCGCGTTCGAGCGCCGCGACGACCGATTCGCCGGCGTTCAGGTAGACGAGCACGCCGTTCGCGCTCGGCTTGATCTGCTGCGGATCGAACACGATGCTGCCGCCCGTGCTCGATGCGTCGCGGTCGAACGTGGCCATCGGCACGCCGCCGATGACTTCGCGCTGCAGCGTCGTTTGCAGCACGGTTTCGTAGAAGCGGATCGCCCGGTCGAAATCGAGGGACGGAATGTCGAACCACGCGATCGCGCGCTCGGGGGTGGCAGTGGCGGTGGCAGTTGCAGTTGCGGACGTCATGACGAGTTCCTTGTTGCGTTGTTGTTCGGGTTCGGTGCGGAAACCAGCCTTGCATTGCGCCGGGATTGCAGTGTGATCGCGGTCTGCTGACACCGTATTGTCAGTAGAGGTCGGGAACGATTCGTCAGCGCCGGCTGGTCGTCACGTGGCGCATGCTCATCGGGGGAGAGTGGGGAATCGCGCGTGACCTGCGTCGTGAAGCCGACCGTCACGCACGACGGGCTGGTGCCGGGCTCGGAGATGGGAGAGGGATCGCGGGATGCGCGGCGGGTGGCCGGTCGTGCCGTCGAGCCGCAAGACGCTGCTCGAGACGGGGCAGGCGCTGCCGTTCACGACGGGGCGCCGGGAGAAGTCGAAGCATTGAAACGGAACGACGCCGTTGCCGCGGATGCGGTAACGGCGTCGTTCCGGTTGTCGCGCAGGGGCCGTATCGGCGGCCCGTCGCGACCATGATGCGGATTACGCGTCGCCTTCCGGCGTGGCCGGGCGCGCCTTCACGCTGCCGGCGATCAGGTCGAAGCGGAACAGCCGGCATTCGAGCGCGCCGTTGAACAGCGGCGTCTTGGCCGATTCACGCAGCCGCAGCTGGCCCGGCAGCGAACGGTCGGACGTCAGCAGGAACGCCTGCCAGCCCGTGAAGCGCTGCTTCAGCGCATCGCCGAGCGCGTTGAAGAACTCGCTGTCCGGTGCGTCGGTGTGGGTGCGGCGGAACGCGTCGTCGTTGCCGCGGTTGCGGCCCGTCTCGCGCACCTCGCCGCGCGCGCTGCGGCCGCGCACCTCGATCCGCTCGCCGTACGGCGGGTTCGCGAGGATGATGCCAGGGCCGTCGCAGGGCGGCGTCATCCCGCGCGCGTCGACCTGCTTGAGCCACACCGACGGCACGCCCGCGCGCTCGAGGTTCGCGCGTGCCTTCTCGAGCATGTCGCCGGAGATGTCGCTGCCGTACACGCCGAGCGCTTCGCCGCGTTTGCCGCGCGCCGCGCGCTTCGCGTCCAGCGCCGGGACCTTCAGCCCCTGCCATGCGGTGATGTCGTATTGCTTGAGTTTCTCGAAGCCGAACCGGCGCTCGACGCCGGGTGCCACGCCGAGCGCGATCTGCGCGGCTTCCGCGAGGAACGTGCCGCTGCCGCACATCGGGTCGTACAGCGCCGTGCCGGGCGTCCAGCCCGTCAGGCGCAGGATGCCGGCCGCGAGGTTCTCGCGCAGCGGCGCCGCGCCCTTGTCGAGGCGCCAGCCGCGCTTGAACAGCGGCTCGCCCGACGTGTCGAGGTACAGCGTGCACTCGTTGGCCGTCAGGAACGCGAACACGCGCACGTCGGGCGCACCGGTATCGATGCTCGGGCGCGCGCCGGTCTTCTCGCGCATCCGGTCGCAGATCGCGTCCTTCACGCGCAACGTCGCGAATTCGAGGCTCTTCAGCGGCGACTTGATCGCGGTGATGTCGACGCGCAGCGTCTGCGTCGCCGCGAACCAGCGCTCCCACGGCTGCTCGAGCGCGAGCGCGTAGACGTCCTGCTCGTTGCGGTAGGCGCGGTGCGCGATCTTCAGCAGGACCCGGCTCGCGATCCGCGAATGGAGGTTCGCGGCCATGCCGGCGGCCCAGCCGCCGCTGAAGTGGACGCCGCCCGGCACCTGCGCGCCCGCGGTGAACGGCGCGCCGTTCAGGTGGCGGCCGGCGATTTCGGCCAGCTCGGCGGCGAGCGCCGCTTCGAGGCCGCGCGGGCAGGGGGCGAAGAATTCGTACAGGGTGGGC
>NZ_QOBB01000222.1:0-11158 GCF_024704855.1 Burkholderia sp. HAN2018
CCGCGCTCGCCGTCGCGAGCACGGCCACGCCGGCCGCGCCGTACACCATCACCCAGCCGAACCCGTGCACGAGCGCCGCATGCAACGCCGCGCCGGTCGGGTCGGCCTGTGCAAGCGCCGGTGCGATCGCGTGCAGCCCGTCGGTTCGCCCGGAAGCAATCTCCTGCGCGAGCCGGCGCAGCGCCCCGTCGCCGATCGTGCCCGCGACACCGCCCTTCAGGCTCGCGACGATCCCCGCGACCAGCACGAAGCCCATGGCCGCGATATTCAGTGCGAGCGAGATCATCCGCGCGCTCATGTCGATGCCCGACGCCATCCCGGCCCGCGCGCTCGGCACCGCACCCGTCGTCGTGTTGGTCACCGGCGTGTTCGTGAGCCCGAGCCCGATGCCGGCGATCACGCAGCCGGGCAGCATCGTCACCCAGCTCGCGTGGTCGGCCGCGCTGCCGATCCGCATCAGCGCAAAACCGGCGGCGATCGTGAACAAGCCGCCCGGGATCACGACGCCCGGCCCGTAGCGCAGCGCGAGCCGCTCGCCGAACGGCGGCGCGACCAGCGTCGGCAGCGTGTACGCGAGCAACGCGAGGCCGGCCGTCACGCTGTCGTAGCCGAGCGCGACCTGGAACCAGATCGGCAGGTAGATCATGAACGGCCAGAAGCTGAAGTTCATCCCCATCGAGCCGAAGATCGCGCCGGTGAACGCGCGGATCCGGAACACCGAGAAGTCGAACATCGGCCGCGCGCTCGCGCGTTCCGCGAGGAAGAAGCCGGCCACCGCCAGCACGGTCGCGCCGAGCACGCCGAGGCCGGCGGCGCTCGTCAGCCCGAGTTCCGCGCTTTGCGTGATGTAGAAGGCCAGGCCCAGCACCGCGAGCGACAGCGTGACGATGCCCGCCACGTCGAGGCTGCCCGCGTGCGGATCGCGCGACTCCTGCACCGCGCCGCCGATCAGCGCGAGCGCGACGGCCGCGAGCGGCGCATGAACGAGGAACACCCACGGCCAGCTCGCCAGCGCGACGATCGCGCCGCCGACGATCGGCCCGAAACCGAGCCCGATGCCGAACACGATCCCCCAGATCCCGAACGCGCGGCCGCGCTCGCGGCCCTCGCGGAACTGGTGCGACAGCACCGCAATCTGGCAGATCAGCATCGCGCCGCCGCTGGCGCCCTGCAGCAGCCGGCCCGCGACGAGCACCGGCACGTTCGGCGCGAGCCCGCACAGCAGCGACGTCGCGCCGAACAGCACGGTGCCGATCACGTACACGCGCTTGCGGCCGAACCGGTCGGCGAGCGTGCCGGCCGCCATCAGCACGGTCGTACACGCGATCGTGTATGCGTTCATGATCCACTGCATGCCGTTGAAATCGCCATGCAGCACGTGTTCGAGCGTCGGCAGGATCACCGGCACGCTCGAGATTTCGAGGCCGAACATCAGCGACGTGAGACAGACGGCCGCGAGCGCGACCGCATTCCTGCGGGAGTCGGATAGCGTCATGCGTATTGCGCGGCGGCCCGGCAACGGGCCGCGCGCCTCCAGATGAGAAGGATGGGTCGCGCGCGGCCGGCAACGCACGCTGAACCGGAATCGGTACTATAGTGAGAATTCTGATCCCCATTGACGCAGGCATTTCTCCAGACTGGGGAACCACAGGACTCAATCACCTCTCCCTCCGATGACCGACAGACTCGACGGCGTGACGACCTTCGTCCAGGTAGTGGAATCGGGCAGCTTCGCGCTCGCGGCGGAGCGGCTCGACATGACGCGTTCGGCCGTCGGCAAGGCGGTCGCGCGGCTCGAGAAGCGGCTCGGTGCGCGGCTGCTGCAGCGCACGACGCGCAGCCAGAGCCTGACCGACGACGGCCAGGCGTACTACGACCGCTGCGTGCGCGCGCTGGCGGAACTGGAAGCGGCGGAGGCCGACCTCGACTGCGGCCGCAACGAGCCGCGCGGCAAGCTGCGCCTGAGCGTGCCGCTCGCGTTCGGGCACCACTGCGTGACGCCCGTCGTGCTCGATCTCGCACGCACCTACCCGGATCTGCGGATCGACGTGTCGATCACCGACCGTTTCGTCGATCTCGTCGAGGAAGGCATCGACCTCGCGGTGCGGATCGGCACGCTCGCGGACAGCACGAGCCTCGCGGTGCGGCGGCTCGGCACGCAATACGGGAGCCTCGGCGCGGCGCCGTCGTATCTCGCCCGCCACGGGATGCCGAAGACGCTCGACGACCTGAAGCACCACCGGACGATCGCGTATTCACGCTCGGGCGTGGTTCAACCGTGGGACTTGCGCGCGCCGGACGGCTCGACGGTACGTATCGACATGCCGCACCAGCTCAGTTTCGACGACGTGCAGGCGATCGCGGCGGCCGGCGCATCGGGGTTCGGGATCGCCTGGCTGCCGAGCTGGCTGCTCGATCACTACGTGAAGCGCGGCGAGATGACGGTCGTGCTCGACCGCTGCTTCGTCTGCGAAGGCGACATCCACGCGATCTGGCCGAAGACGCGCTACCTGCCGCGCAAGACGCGCTGCGTGATCGACGCGTTCGCGCAGGCGATTCCGCCGATGATCGAGCGGTGAAATGACACGCGCGCCGCGCGGCAGCCTGTGCCCGCACGGCGCGCCGGCTACGCGCTCACGCCGCGCCGAGATCGGCGAGCGGATGCGCGAACAGCTTCCACGGCGACGTGAGGAAATGCCGCACGCGTTCGGCGCGCAGCTCGACGAGCGACGCGGGCGCCCAGCGCGGCTTGCGATCCTTGTCGACGAGATGCGCGCGTACGCCTTCGCAGAAGTCGCCTTCCTCGATCGCGCGCGCGACGATGCCGAGCTCCATCCGGAACGATTCGGCCAGCGTCATCTGGCGGCCGCGCAGCAGCGCCTCGCGCGTCACGTACAGCATCGTCGGCGAATGGCCCGTGAGCGCATCGAGCGTCGCCTGCAGCCATTGACGGTGCTCGCGCGACAGTTCCTCGCGCGCGAGATCCTGCGTCAGCGTCGCGACGATCCGCTCGACGGTCGAGCGCTTGTCGAAGTGACGCACGATCCACGGCATCTGCCCGTCGAGCGCCGCATGCGGCACCACGTTGCACGGCGGCTCGAACACCTTGCGCAGCAGCGGCAACGCATCGCCTTCCCACTTGACGCTTTCGATGCGCGTCTCGAACGTGTCGAGCCACGCGGACGGCACGCACAGATCCGCGAGCTTCGCGGTCAGCGCGTCGGCACCGGACAGCATCGCGCCGGTCAGCCCGACGTACAGCTCGAGTTCCGCCGGCATGCGCGACAGGAAATGCGTCGCGCCGACATCGGGCACGAGGCCGATGCGCGTTTCCGGCATCGCGATCTTGCTGCGCTCGGTCGCGACGCGCAACGCGGCGCCCTGCGCAAGGCCCATCCCGCCGCCCATCGTCACGCCGTCCATCAGCGCGACCACCGGCTTCGGGAACGTATGGATCGCGTAGTCGAGCCGATACTCGTCGACGAAGAACGGCAGCCAGGTTTCGCGCTGCGCGACCATCCTGTATAGCGCGCGCACGTCGCCGCCCGCGCAGAAACCCTTCTCGCCCGCCCCGCGCAGCACGACCGCGACGATCTGGTCGTCGTGGCGGCAGCGTTCGAGCAGCGCGGCCAGCTCGCCGATCATCGCGGACGACAGCGCGTTGAGCGCGGCCGGCCGGTTCAGCGTGATCAGCGCCACGCGGTTCACCACGCGGAACAGCACCTCGGGGGCATGCTCCGCGAACGCGTCGTGATTCGTGACCGGCGTGCTCATCGTTGCCCCTCCCCGTCGGTGTGCCACTGCGGCGCGCGCTTGCCGAGGAACGCGGCCACGCCTTCGCGCGGATCGCTGGTATCGAACAGGTCGACGAAGCGCTCGCGTTCGACCGCGAGCGCCGCGCCGCGCGGCACGCCGCGGCGCGCGAGGCCGATCAGCTCCTTGCTGTACGCGACCGCATGCGGGCTCTGCCGCGCGACGTTGCGCGCCAGCGCCAGCGCCGCATCGCGCGAGCCGCCCGACTCCACGACGTCCTCGACGAGGCCGATGCGCAGCGCGGTGGCCGCGTCGACACGCGCGCCGGTCAGGATGATCTTCTTCGCCCAGCCTTCTCCGACGAGCCAGGGCAGCGTCTGCGTGCCGAGCCCGCACGGCAGCAGGCCGACCGACGGCTCGGGCAGCGCCATCTGCGCATGAGTTTCGGCGATCCGCAGGTCGCACGCGAGCGCGCACTCGAGCCCGCCGCCCATCGCGTAGCCGTTGATCGCCGCAATCGTCACGACACGCGCGTCGTGCAGCGCCTCGAACGCCGCGCCGAAACGCGACGCCATCGCGCGCGCGACCGCGCGGTCGCCTTCGGCGAAGGTGTTGAGGTCGGCACCCGCGCTGAAGAATTTCGGGCCGTCGCCCGTGATCACCAGCGCGCGCACGCGCGGGTTCGCATTCAGTTCGGCGACGGTGTCCTGCAGTTGCCGCAGGCCGTCGGCGGTAAAGGCGTTCGCGGGCGGACGCTTGAGCCTCGCGCACGCGATCGCGCCGTCGTCGACGTAGTCCAGTTCGATCATGACGCGTCCTTCTTGCTGGCCGGTTGGTACAGGCGGATCACCGCCGAGAAATCGAGCTGGCCGTCGCCACGGCTGCTCATCGTCTGGTACAGCTGCTGCGCGAGCGCGCCGAGATAGACGGGCTGGCGCGCCTGCTTCGCGGCGTCGTTCGCGAGGCCGAGATCCTTCAGCATCAGGTCGGTGCCGAAGCCGCCCGAGTAACCGCGCGACGACGGCGCGGTCTCGATCACGCCCGGATACGGGTTGTAGGTGTCCGAGCTCCAGCAGCGGCCTGTCGACGTGTTGACGATGCCGGCCAGCACCTTCGGGTCGATGCCGAGCGCGACGCCGAGCGACATCGCCTCCGACACCGCCGCCATCGAGATGCCGAGCACGAGGTTGTTGCAGACCTTCGCGACCTGCCCCATGCCCGTCGCGCCGCAGTGAACGATGTTCTTGCCCATGCCCGCGAGGACGGGCTTCACGCGCTCGAAATCCGCGTCGCTGCCGCCGACCATGAAGGTCAGCGTGCCGGCCGCCGCGCCGCCGGTGCCGCCCGACACGGGCGCATCGACGAACGCGCCGCCGTGCTCGCGCACGAGCGCGCCGAACGCCTGTGCGCTCGCCGGGTCGATCGTGCTCGAATCGATCACGGTCGCACCCGCGCCGAGGCCGGCGAGCACGCCGTTCTCGCCGGACAGCACCGAGCGCACGTGCGGCGCGGCCGGCAGCATCGTGATGACGAACGTCGCGCCCGATGCGGCATCGCGCGGCGACGCGGCCACCTGTGCGCCGGCATCCTGCAGTGCGCGCAAGGCGTCGGCGCTCAGGTCGAACGCGTGCACTTCGTGGCCGGCTTTCAGCAGGTTCAGCGCCATCGGCGCGCCCATGTGGCCGAGGCCGATAAATCCGATTTTCATGTTGTCCTCCACGGCTCAATGCAGCCGGATCGTCGTATTCACCGGGCCGGCCGTCGTGTCGTCGTCGAACCAGCGCGCGGTGACCGTCTTGGTCTGCGTGTAGAACTGCACGACCTGCTTGCCGTACGGGCCGAGATCGCCGAGCTTCGAGCCGCGTGAACCGGTGAAGCTGAAGAACGGCACAGGCACCGGGATCGGGATGTTGATGCCGACCTGGCCGATGTCGATCTCGCTCTGGAACTTGCGTGCCGCCGCGCCGCTCTGCGTGAACAGGCCCACGCCGTTGCCGAACGGGTTCGCGTTGACGAGCGCGATCGCGTCGTCGAGCGAGTCGGCTTCGAGCACGACGAGCACCGGGCCGAAGATTTCGTGCGTGTAGATCGACATGTCGGTCTTTACGCCCGAGAAGATCGTCGGGCCGATGAAGTTGCCCTGCTCGTAACCGGGCACCTTCACGTTGCGGCCGTCGAGTTCGAGCTTCGCGCCTTCGTTCACGCCCGCTTCGATCAGCGACAAGATGCGCGCCTTCGCGGCCTTCGACACGACCGGGCCGACGTCGGTGCCGGCTTCCGCGCCCGCATTCACCTTCAACAGCTTCGCCTTCGCGACGAGATCGGGCAGCCAGTCGCGCGCTTCGCCAACCAGCACCGCGACCGACGTCGCCATGCAGCGCTGCCCCGCCGCGCCGAAACCGGCGCCGACGAGCGCATTGATCGTCTGCTCGCGGTTCGCATCGGGCAGCACGACCGCATGGTTCTTCGCACCCATCATCGACTGCACGCGCTTGCCGTGCGCGCTGCCGAGGTTGTACACGTGCGTGCCGACGGTGGTCGAGCCGACGAACGAGATCGCCTTCACGAGCGGATGCGTGCAGATCGCGTCGACGACTTCCTTGCCGCCGTGCACGACGTTCAGCACCCCTTTCGGTACGCCGGCCTCGATGGCGAGCTCGACGAGCTCCATCGTCGACATCGGATCCTGCTCGGACGGCTTCAGCACGAACGTGTTGCCGCAGACGATCGCCATCGGGAACATCCACAGCGGAATCATCGCGGGGAAGTTGAACGGCGTGATGCCCGCGCACACGCCGAGCGGCTGGCGCAGCGTGTAGGTATCGACGCCGCCCGCGACGTTCTCCGCGAATTCGCCGAGCTGCAGCGAACCGATCGAGCACGCGTGCTCGACCACTTCGAGGCCGCGGAAGATGTCGCCTTCGGCATCGGGAATCGTCTTGCCCTGCTCGGCCGTCAGCGTCTTCGCGATGCGCTGCTGGTTCGTGCGCACCAGATCCTGGAACTTCAGCATGATGCGCATGCGCGCGGCGATCGGCGTGTTCTTCCACGTCGCATACGCGGCGTGCGCGGCCTGCACGGCCGCGTCGACTTCCGCGACGGTCGCGAACGGCACGCGCGCGAGCACCTGCTGCGTCGCCGGGTTGACGATGTCGCGCCACTCTTTCGTGGCGGACTCGACGAAAGCGCCGTCGATCAGCAGCTTGACCGTCGGCACGTCTTGCCCCGTTTGGGGCGTCGGATTCGCGTTCATCGATCCCTTCTCCTTGCAGAGGGCCGCGAAGCGCGATATCGCCGCGCGGCCGGTTCAATTCGGCTGCGGGCGGCGGCCGCGACAGGCGGCGCGCGGCCCGCGGTCACGTCATTTCAGTTCGGCAGCAAAATCTTCTTCCCAGTATTCGCCGGGCATGCGCGCGCTCGCGTCGTCGCCGCGCTCGATCTCGCGGCGGCGCAGCTCGACGCGGCGGATCTTCCCCGAGATCGTCTTCGGCAGATCGGCGAACTGCAGGCGGCGGATGCGCTTGTACGGCGCGAGCTTCTCGCGCGAGAAACGGAAGATCTCCAGCGCGAGCGCGGGGCTTTCCTCGTAGCCCTGCCGCAGCGTGATGAAGGTCTTCGGCACCGACAGCCGCACGGGGTCGGGGCTCGGCACGACGGCCGCCTCGGCGATCGCCGGATGCTCGATCAGCACGCTTTCCAGCTCGAACGGGCTCAGCCGGTAGTCGGACGACTTGAACACGTCGTCCGCGCGGCCGATGTAGACGTAGTAACCGTCGTCGCCGCGCATCGCGATGTCCGACGTGCGGTAGTGGCCGTCGCGCATCGCGTAGGCGGTTGCATCGGGGTTGTTCGCATAGCCTTTCATCAGGCCCACCGGGCGCGCGACGTCGGCGCCGATCGGCAGCGCGACCTCGCCTTCGGTCACGGGCGCGCCGTCCGGGTCGAGCAGCGTAATGCGGTAGCCGGGCAGCGGCCGGCCCATCGAGCCCGCGACCACCGGCTGGCCCGGCGAGTTGCCGATCAGGCAGGTCGTCTCGGTCTGGCCGTAACCGTCGCGAATGGCGATGCCCCACGCCTTCTTCACGCGCTCGATGATCTCGGGATTCAGCGGCTCGCCCGCGCCGACGATCTCGCGCAGCTTCACGTCGAACGACGCAAGCGGCTGCTGCACGAGCATGCGCCACACGGTCGGCGGCGCGCACAGCGTCGTCACCTGGTATTTGACGAGTGCATCGAGCACCACCTTCGGCTCGAAGCGCGCGTAGTTGAATGCGAACACGCAGGCCTGCGCGTTCCACGGCGCGAAGAAGCAGCTCCACGCGTGCTTCGCCCAGCCCGGCGAGCTGATGTTCCAGTGGATGTCGCCCGGTTGCAGGCCGATCCAGTACATCGTCGACAGGTGCCCGACCGGATAGGTGCGGTGCGTATGCTCGACGAGTTTCGGCTTCGACGTCGTGCCCGACGTGAAGTACAGCAGCATCGGATCGTTCGCGTGCGTGACGGCGTCCGGCTCGAATTCGGCGCTCGCCGCATAACCGTCGTTCATCGCGAGCCAGCCCGCGCGCGGCGCGCCGGCGACGATCTTCTGCGCGAGGCCGAGGTCGGGCTGGTCGAATTTCGCGGTTTCGTTCTCGTCGACGATCGCGTATTTCGCGCCGCCGATCTGCACGCGGTCGCGCACGTCGTCGGGCGACAGTTGCGTGGTGGCGGGCAGGACGATTGCGCCCAGCTTCATCGCGGCGAGCATCGCGTCCCACAGTTCGACACGGTTCGGCAGCATCAGCAGGATGCGGTCGCCGCGGACGACGCCGATCGAGCGCAGCCAGTTCGCGATCCGCGACGAACGCTCGGACATCTGCGCGAACGAATACGGATCGCCCGTGCCGGTGGCCGCGTCGACGATCCACAGTGCGGGCTGGTCGTTGCCGCGCGCCATCGGGTCGAAGTAGTCGAGCGCCCAGTTGAACGCGTCGAGCACCGGCCATTCGAAATCGCGGTACGCGGTTTCGTAGTCGGTGCGATGGCGCAGCAGAAAATCGCGTGCGTTCAGGAATGCCTGTACCGTCATCGTTTTGTCTCCTGTCGACGAGAGTTAGCGCTTTAGCGCTTACTCTCGTCCCATGCCTCGTGCGGTCGACGAGAGTTGGCGCTTTGGCGCTTGCTCTCGTCCCATGCCTTGCGCGGTCGACGAGAGTTGGCGCTTCAACACTTACCCTCGTCCCATGCCTCGCGGTAAACCGGCAACATGGCTGCAGCGCATGCCCGGTCTCCTCTGTCGCGGTGCACGGTCACGTCGTTGCGTGCCGCGTTCACCGCACTGCCCTCGTGCCCTGCGCGATGCTTCCTTTCGACGCGGAATGTCGCGGCTCAAAGCTGCCGCGCGATCACCATCCGCTGCACTTCGCTGGTGCCTTCGTAAATCTGCGTGATGCGCGCGTCACGATAGTGGCGCTCGACTTCGTAATCGACCAGGTAGCCGTAGCCGCCGTGGATCTGGATCGCGTCCGAACACACGCGCTCGGCCATCTCCGACGCGAACAGCTTCGCCTGCGACGCTTCCGACAGGCACGGCAAGCCGGCCGTGCGCAACTTCGCCGCGTGATGCACGAGCAGGCGCGCGGCGTTGATCTGCACGGCCATGTCGGCGAGCTTCTGCTGGATCGCCTGATGCTCGGCGATCGGCTTGCCGAACTGCACGCGCTCGCCCGCATAACGACGCGCCTTGTCGAACGCGGCACGCGCGATGCCGAGTGCCTGCGCGGCGATGCCGATGCGGCCGCCCTCGAGATTCGACAAAGCGATCTTCAACCCTTCGCCGCGATTGCCGAGCAGGTTTTCTTCCGGAATCGCGCAGTTCTCGAATGTGATCGGGCACGTATCCGATGCACGGATGCCCATCTTCTTCTCGGGCTTGCCGACGATGAAACCCGGCGTGTCGGTCGGCACCAGGAACGCGGAAATGCCGCGCTTGCCGGCTTCCGGGTCCGTCATGGCAAAAACGATCGCCACCCCGGCGCGCTGGCCGTTGGTCACGAACTGCTTCGCGCCGTTCAGCACCCATTTGCCGTCGCGCAGTTCCGCGCGCGTGCGCAGGTTGTTCGCCTCGGAGCCGGCCTGCGGCTCGGTCAGGCAGAATGCGCCGATCACGCGGCCCGCCGCCATGTCGGCCAGCCAGCGATCCTTCTGCGCGGGCGTGCCGAAACCGAGGATCGGCCCGCAGCCGACCGAGTTGTGCACGCTCATCATCGTCGCACACGCGGCGTCGCCGGCGGCGACTTCCTCCATCGCCAGCGCGTAGGCCACGTAGTCCGTATACGAGCCGCCCAGCTCCTGCGGCACGATCATCCCGAGCAGGCCGAGTTCGCCGAGCTGCGCGACGATGGTGTCGGGCAGGTGCGCATCGTGGTCCCACTGCGCCGCGTTCGGCGCCAGCATCTCGGTGGCAAAGGCGCGTGCGGCGTCGCGGATCATTCGCTGGTCTTCGGTGTAAAGCTCGTCCATGGTGCTGCTGTCTCCCGCGGCCGCCGGGCGCGACCGTCCTTGCGTTTCGATGCAACAAGTGTAGGCAAGCACGCGCGACTGTTCGATGCTCGCGCCGCTCATTTACACTGAGCGTTTTTGCCACACCGGCGGCACGGATGAAGCAGGAAGACAAGGGAACCGTCGCGATCAGCCTCGTCGCTTACAGCGTCGCGCTCGCGGCCCGGCGCGGCGTCGCGGCCGAACCGCTGCTCGCGCAGGCCGGCATCGCCCCGGCGCTGCTCGGGCAGCCGCGCGCACGCGTGTCCGCGCAACAATACGGCGCGCTGTGGAACGCGATCGCGCGCACGCTCGACGACGAGTTTTTCGGGCAGGATCGCCACCCGATGCGCAGCGGCAGTTTCATCGCGATGAGCCAGGCGGCGCTGACCGCGCGCGACGGCCTGCACGCGATGGCGCGCGCGGTGAATTTCATGCACTGTGTGCTCGACGACCTGCACGCCGAACTCGACGCGAACCCGCAGCGCGTGCGGTTGCGCTTCGTGCACCGCAACAACGGTGCGACGCCGGCGATGTTCACGTACGCGACCTATTTCATCATCGTCTACGGGCTGACCTGCTGGCTGATCGGGCGGCGCATCCCGCTGCTGCATGCGAGCTTCCGCTGCGACACACCGCCCGCCGACCATGAATATCCGTCGATGTTCTGCGACGACATGCGTTTCAACGAACCCGATTCGTATGTCGATTTCGATCCCGAATTCGCGACGCTGCCGGTCGTGCAGAACGCGAAGTCGCTGAAGACGTTCCTGCGCAACGCGCCGGCGAGCTTCATCGTCAAGTACCGCAACCCGAACGCGCTCGCGCAGCGCGTGCGCGCGGTGCTGCGCGGGATGCCGCCCGCCGCGTGGCCGGGCGCGGGCGG
>NZ_QOBB01000223.1:0-11076 GCF_024704855.1 Burkholderia sp. HAN2018
CTGATCGCGCGGCTCGTGCTGTTCGCCGCCGCGCGGGCGGTGCGCAACGCGCGTGTGGCCGCGGGCGTCGGCTGGCGTTACGCGCTCGCGTCGCTGCACCGGCGCGGCACGGCCAGCGCGCTGCAGATCACGGCGCTGGCGCTCGGCCTGATGTGCCTGCTGTTGATCGCGATCACGCGCAACGACCTCGTTGCGGGCTGGCGGCAGTCGACGCCGCCCGATGCGCCGAACCAGTTCCTGATCGACATCCAGCCCGACCAGCGTGCCGACGTCGCGGCGTATCTGGCCGCGCACGGCGTGCGCGACGCGGTGCCCGCGCCGATGGTGCGCGGCCGCCTCGTCGCGATCAACGGCAAGCCGGTGAATCCGGATGCCTACCCGTCCGACGAGGCCCGCCGGCTCGTCGACCGCGAGTTCAACCTGTCTTATACGACCGAGCTGCCGTCCGACAACCGGATCGTCGAAGGCGACTGGTTCGGCACCGCGGCCACGCCGCAGATCTCGATCGAGGCCGGCCTCGCGAAGACGCTGAACGTGAAGCCGGGCGACGTACTGCGCTTCGACGTGACGGGGCTGACGGTCGACGCGCCGATCACGAGCGTGCGCAAGCTCGACTGGGGCTCGTTCCGCGTCAATTTCTTCGTGCTGATGCCGCCGCCGGTGCTGAAGGATTTCCCGGCCGTATACCTGACGAGTTTCCATCTGCCGGCCTCGGACGCCGCGCTGCTCGATCCGCTGATCGCGCGCTACCCGAACCTGACCGCGATCGACGTCGCGCCGATCCTCGCGCAGTTGCAGCGGATGATGCTGCAGGTGGTCGGTGCGGTGCAGTTCCTGTTCGCGTTCACGCTCGCGGCCGGTGTGCTCGTGCTCTACACGGCGCTGGCCGGCACGCGCGACGAGCGGGTGCGCGAGGCTGCGCTGCTGCGCGCGCTCGGCGCATCGCGGGCGCAGGTCAATGCGGTGCAGCGCGCGGAATTCATCGTGGTCGGCGCGCTGGCCGGCGCGCTGGCGTCGGCGGGGGCGATCGCGGTCGGCTGGGTGCTCGCGTCGCGCGTGTTCGACTTCCAGCTCGCCGTCGATCCGTGGCTCGTGCCGGCCGGCATCGCGGCCGGCATCGCGTGCGCCGGTGCGGCCGGCTGGCTGAGCCTGCATAATGTGCTGCGGCGCCCCGCGCTGCAGTCGCTGCGCGACGCATGAGCGTCGCCGGCGGCCCCGAAGATCCCGTTTTCCGACTATCCGTATGACCGATGTGAATGACGATGCGCCGTCGCAGCCGACGGCGTTCGAACTCGTGGGCGGTGAAGCCCGCGTGCGCGAAATGGTGGACCGCTTTTACGACCTGATGGACCTCGAGCCCGAGTTCGCGCAGATTCGCGCGCTGCACCCGGCGTCGCTCGACGGTTCGCGCGACAAGCTGTTCTGGTTCCTGTGCGGGTGGCTCGGCGGCCCCGACCACTACATCAGCCGGTTCGGCCATCCGCGGCTGCGCGCGCGGCACCTGCCGTTCCCGATCGCGTCGGTCGAGCGCGATCAGTGGCTGCGCTGCATGGCGTGGGCGATGGAGGACGTCGGATTGCCCGAACCGCTGCGCGAGCGGCTCATGCATTCGTTCTACGATACGGCCGACTGGATGCGCAACCGGCCCGGTTGACCGACCGGTACGCCGCTGCACGCGCGCGGGGCGATCTGCGTCTGGGCGCGCGCACCGCGTGGCGCGACACTGGCCGCTTCCCCAATCGATACGAGGTTTGCCCGATGACGACACAAGCGCTGTTTCGCGAAGACGCGTACCTCACGCAATGCGACGCGGTCGTTCTGGCCGTCGGTGAAGACGGCATCCGGCTCGACCGCACCGTGTTCTATCCGCTCGGCGGCGGCCAGGCCGGCGACACCGGCACGCTGACGCTGCCCGACGGCAGCACGATCGCGATCGCCGATACGCGCAAGGCGAAGTTCGACGGCGCGACGCCCGACGATGCCGTGCACGTGCCCGCACCGGGGCAGGAGGCGCGTGTCGCGGCGCTCGTGCCCGGCACGCGCGTCGCCGCGGAGATCGACTGGCTGCGCCGCTACCGCCACATGCGCCTGCATACGGCCGCGCACCTGATGTGCGCGGTGCTGCCGTACGCGGTCGACGGCTGCAGCGTGACGGCCGACTATGTCCGTCTCGATTTCGCGACGTCCGACCCGATCGACCGCGACGATGTCGAGCGGCGCCTCGCCGGCCTGGTGGTCGGCGCGCACCCGGTCACGACCGAGTGGATCACCGACGACGAGATGGCCGGGCGGCCGGACCTCGTGCGCACGATGAGCGTGAAGCCGCCGATGGGCCTCGGCCGGGTGCGGCTGCTGCGCATCGAGCATGTCGACCTGCAGCCGTGCGGCGGCACGCATGTGCGCAACACGGCCGAAATCGGCGAGCTGCGAATCGCGAAACTGGAAAAGAAGAGCGCGCGCACCCGGCGCCTCGTCCTGGAGTTTGCATGACGATCGACACCACCCACGCAGGCGCGGCGCTTGATCCGCATGCGCGGGAGATCCTGGATTTCTGGTTCGGCGAGCCGGGCTCGGCCGAATTCGGGCATACGCGCAAGGTCTGGTTCAACGGCGGGGCGGCGTTCGACGACGTGCTGCGCACACGCTATGGCGCCTTGCTCGACGCTGCGTGCGACGGCGGATGCGATCACTGGGCAGGTTCGCCGTCGGGTGCACTTGCGTTGATCGTCGTGCTCGACCAGTTCTCGCGCAACATCCATCGCGGTACGCCGCGCGCGTTTGCCGCCGACCCGAAGGCGCTCGCGCTTGCACGCCGCGTGGTCGCGGCCGGCTGGGACGCGCAGTTGCCGAGCGGACATCACCGCGCGTTTGCGTATCTGCCGTTCGAGCACGACGAGTCGGTCGAAAGCCAGCGCGAGGCCGTGCGCCTGTGCGCGGGCATCCGCGACGAGGCGGGGTGCGAAAGCTATCACCGCTTCGCGTTGCTGCATGCGGCGGTCGTCGAGCGCTTCGGCCGCTTTCCGCACCGGAACGCGATTCTCGGACGCGAGTCGAGCGACGAGGAAACGGCGTTTCTTCGCGAGCCCGGTTCGTCGTTCTGAAGATTCGCGCAGTCGCGCGATAAGGGGAGGGGGCAGCCCCGCGGCGTCGCGCGGCCACCCGCGTCAGCCGGGCGCGCCGGTCGGCGGCGCGCGTTTCCCGGCGGCTGCTCGCGTGTCAGGCGGCGGTGTTCGCCGTTCCCCGCATGGCACGAGGGGCCGCACGACGGTGCGCCGCGCGGCCATCCGTCACTGCAGGTGCTGCTCGGGCGTGCGCACGTACACGCGCAGCAGTTCGTCGTTGTCGCCCGGGCGCGCGCCCGACCAGAACAATTTCCATTCGCTGCCAGGCGCCGGATCGACGGCCCGCACACCCTGGACGATCATCCAGGTGCAGCGCGTCGTTTTCGCGTCGTCGATCGGCGTGTGCTGGATGCCGGAGAAGTAGTACAGCATCGGCGCTTCCGATTCGCCGAGCCCGTGCAGGCTCGCCATGCAGTCGCCGTCGTTCCATTCGAGCGCGAGATGCGCGTTCAGGTCGTCGAACACCGAGCGGTAGCTCTTCGCGACGTCGAGCCACGGCAGAAGCAGCGTGTAGATGAGCCCCCATGCGACGAGTGCGCCGGCGCCCCACGACAGGGCGCCGCGCCAGAGGCCCGTCGCGCGCAGTTTCGGCAGCAGCGTGAGCCAGCCGACCGTCAGCACGAGCGCGCCGGTCACGAGCGCGGGTTCGATCGGCATCGTCCAGTCGAGCGGCAGCCAGCGGCCGAGCGGCGCCAGATCCGCGCGCGACGCGGCCGGATCGGCCATCACCGCCCAGATTGCCCAGGCGAGCGCCACGGCCGCGCCGAACAGGATGCGGCTCAGGTAATCCCACGCGAGATGCAGCCGGCGCGGCAGGCGCTCGATGGCCTGCGCGGCGACCAGCGCGAGCGGCGCGAAGAACGGCAGGATGTAGAGCTGGCGCGACGTCGCGGACACTTGCAGCACGGCGAGACCGATGCCGGTGAACAAGACGGGTAGCGCGACGCGCGGCGTCCGCCAGTCGCGCCACACGCCGCGCGCGAGCGCGACGATCGCGAGCGGCGCGACCGGGAAGCCGACGAGCAGGAACGCGCGGAGGATGAAGAACGGCTTGTCGTTCTCCGCGCCCAGTTCGGGGACGGAGAAGCCGAAGAAGCGGCCGACGTTGTTATCCCAGAACCACGTCATGAACAGCGTCTCGGAGCGCATGAACAGCGCGGTCGGCCAGATGAGCGCGAACGGCGCGAACACGAGCGCGGCGATGCCGAGCGCGCGCGCGAACGAGCGGGTGCGGCAGGCCGGATAGAGCACCAGCGCGCCGACGAGCGAGGCCGCGAACACGAGCGGCACGAACAGCCCCTTCGCCATCAGTGCAATGCCGACGCCCGCGCCGAAGATCGGTGCGGCCCAGCGGCCCGACGGTCGGACCGGCAGCCCGTGGCGCATCTGCTGCGCGCGCGCGACATGCTGCATCACGAGCTCGAGCAGCCCGCTAAAGCCGATTGCCGTGCCGGCGAACAGCGCGACGTCGGTCATCATGTCGTGCACGTGCTTGATGACGACGAGCGTGCCCGCGCTCAACACGACGGGGCCGATCACGCGCAGGTCGAACCAGGTGTTCGCGCGGCTGGCGACGCGCGCCGTGCGCGCGATGAAGCCGAACGCGAGCGCGGCGAACAGCGCGCTCGCGAGTCGTGCCGCGTCGTGCAGCGGCATCACGCGTTGCAGCAGCCATGCGAGGCTGGTTGCGACCCACGCGTAAAGCGGTGGCTTTTCCATGAACGGCAGGCCGGCATTGGTCGGCACGACGAAGTCGCCCGTCTCGAGCATGTGCTGGATGATGCCGAACGTGTAGGTTTCGTCCTGTTTCCAGGGATCGTGACCGAGGACGCCCGGCAGCACGTACGCGCAGATCAGCGCGGCGACGAACAGCCATGCGCGCCAGCCGAGCAGGAACGAGCGCTCGTGCGTGGTGCTGGTTGCGACGGTCGAGGCGGCGTCGGGCGTGCCGGCGACGTCGAGCGTTGCAGTGAGGTCGGTGTCGGCGGTCGAGCGGGTGTGCTGAGCCGGGGCGGGCACAGACGTGCGTCGCCGGCCGGGCGCTGCGGTTCCGGGCATGGAAAAGATCTCGGGTCGAGTCGAGCTGGTCCTGCGACATGGGCAGGACCGATTAGGGCCACATCAAGGGATAACGGACAGGTGTTGATGACGCCTGTCTGAATGCCCGCTAGTAGACCATGGAATTGTTACGAGAGTTTACTGATAGTGTCACGGAATTGTGGAGATTTGTGGTGTCGTGACGACTGATCCTCTCGGGCGGCGGTTTTTGCTGCGCCGCAGTACGGTATTACCGGCCGCCGCCGACGTCGAGCAGGGCACCCGTCGTGTAGGACGCCGCGTCGCCAAGCAGCCAGACGATTGCTTCGGCGATCTCCTGCGCTTCGCCCGCGCGGCCAAGCGGCGTCGTTGCGCCGAGGCGGGCCGCACGGCCCGGCTGGCCGCCGCTCGCGTGAATTTCGGTCTCGATCAGGCCGGGGCGTACCGCGTTGACGCGCACGCCGTGCGGGCCGAGTTCCTTCGCAAGACCGATCGTCAGCGAATCGACCGCGCCCTTCGAGCCCGCGTAGTCGACGTATTCGTTCGGCGAGCCGAGCCGGGAGGCGATCGACGATACGTTGACGATCGCGCCGCCGCGACCGCCACGGTCGGTGGACAGCCGGCGCGCCGCTTCGCGCGCGCACAGGTACGCGCCGAGCACGTTGGTGTCGAACATCCGCCGCAGCCGGTCGGCCGGCATGTCGGCGAGCGGCATCGACGGCGCGACGATGCCCGCGTTGTTGACGAGCGCGTCGAAGCGACCGAATGCGGCCGTGACGGTGTCGAACATCGCGACGACGTCGGCTTCGTTCGCGACGTCGCCCGCGACGACGCATGCACGGCCGCCCGCGTCGCGGACCGCCTGCGCGGTGAGTTCGGCCGCCGCCGCGTCGCGCGCGTAGTTGATGCCGACGTCCCAGCCGCGCCCGGCCGCGAGCACGGCGGTCGCGCGGCCGATGCCACGGCTCGCGCCGGTGATGAGGACGGCCTTGCGGTCGGACGGTGCGGTCATCGCGTGCGGGTTCCGGTGGCGCTTACTTGGCTGCGTCGGGTGCCCACTTGTCGCGGGCGGGCGGCTGGTAGCGACGCAGTCGCTCGATCAGTTCGACGGGTTCGGATTCGACGCACAGCGCGTCGAAATAGGCTGGACGCATGAAGCCTTCGTCGACCGTATGGCGCAGCAGCGCGATCAACGGATCGTAGAACGAATCGATGTTGTAGACCGCGACGGGCTTGCGGTGATAGCCGAGCTGCGCCCACGTGTAGACCTCGAAGAGCTCTTCGAGCGTGCCGGCGCCGCCGGGCATCGCGACGAACGCGTCCGAGAGGTCGGCCATCATTTTCTTGCGGTGGTGCATGTCGGGCACGACGTGCAGTTCCGACAGCCCCGTATGGCCGACTTCCTTGTCGACGAGCAATTCGGGGATCACGCCGACCGCACGGCCGCCGGCCGCCATCACTTCGTCGGCGATCACGCCCATCAGGCCGACGCGGCCGCCGCCGTAGACGAGCGTGAGGCCCGCATCGACGAGCGCGCGGCCGAATGCGCGCGCGGCGTCGGCATAGATGGGCCGGACGCCGGACGACGAGCCGCAGTAAACACAGACTGCCTTCATTGCTTGGAATCCTTGGCGGGGGCCTGCCCGGTGACGACGGGGCTGTCTGCCGGGCGCGGCGAGCCGTCGCGCGGCGGCAGGTAGTCGGTGAACTGGCGCTTCGGCAGCTTGCCGGAGACCAGGTCGTCGAACAGCTGGCGCGAACGGCCGCGCAGATACGGTGCCATCACGGAGATCACGTGCATGCTGACCTGATGCAGTTCCTCGCGGATCGCGTCCTGGTCGTTGTACTTGCGCGGATGCATCACGTACTGATACGACAGCCAGTACGTCGAAATGACGGCCATGTTGGTGGCGATGACCTCGATCTCGGCGGGTGTCGCGACCATCTCGGCGTCGGATACGAGCAGCTCGCACATGTCGCGCGCGAAGCGCACCTTGTGGCTGATGATCTGCTTGAAGTGCGTCTCGAGCGTGCGGTTGCGCGCGAGCAGGTCGTTGAGGTCGCGATACAGGAACCGGTAGGTCCACATGAAATCGGCCATGTACTGCAGGTACGACCAGGTTTCGTCGATCGTCGGACGGTGATCTTCGGGAAAGCGCAGCCGCCGTTCGATCTGCTGCTCGAACTGCGCGAAGATGCTGTTGATGATGTCGTCCTTGTTTCGGAAATGGTAGTACAGGTTGCCTGGACTGATTTCCATTTCCTCGGCGATCGTCGTGGTCGTGACGTTCGGCTCGCCGATCTCGTTGAAGAGTTTCAACGACAACTCGAGAATCCGTTCGCGGGTGCGGCGGGGAGGTTTCGCTTCCATGTCGTCCGGCCCTGTGTGTGCCGGACTGGCGGGCGCTGCAATCGATGCTGCGTGATTCGTCCGGCGCGGGTTGCTGTTCTATGTCTAGCGGACGATTATAAACCGGGGTTTCGCCACACCGGGCGCATTTCGTGTGCGCGGCCCCGCACGGCGCATGGTGCAGCGCCGCACGCGGGCGGTGCGCGGCGCGTGCGCCCGGCGCTTGTCTAGAAGCCCAGCCAGTGTGCGACGACCGGGCCGAGCACGAAGGCCCACGTCGTCACGCATGCGAACAGCGCGACCGTCACGGCCGCGCTGCCGAGGTCCTTCGCACGTTTGGAGAGTTCGTGGCGTTCGAGCGAGATGCGGTCGATCGCGGCCTCGACGCTCGAGTTCAGCAACTCGACGATCAGCACGAGCAGCACCGACGCGATCAGCAGCGCACGCGAGGCGGCCGGCACCGGCGCAAACGCGCCGATCGGGAGCATCAGCGCGGCGAGCGTGAGTTCCTGGCGAAACGCGCTCTCCTCGCGGATCGCGACGCGAAAGCCGTTCAGCGAATGCTTGAGCGCGTACCAGGCGCGCGTGATGCCGCGGTGGCGCTTGTACGGGTTCGGCGGCAGCGGCGTCAGCCGATCGTCGGGGCCGAGCGGCTCGTGCGCATGCACGTCCGCATCGGCATGCGGCTCTTCCTCGTCGAACGGACGGTGCCGTTGCGGCGTGGCGTCGGGGGGCGGGGACTTGTCGTTCAGGTCTCGTTTCAAACGGCGGCACCTTCTGCTGGCGAGTACGCGGTCTTCGGCAGCGGCTTCAGATGCGACGCGAACTGCTCGGACGCCGCGCGCCACGAAAAGCGTTCGGCCCATGCGCGCGCAGTCGCGCGTTCGATCTTCAGCGCTTCGAGGCAGGCTTCCTGCAGGTCCTCGTGCATCGCGCCGGCGTCGCCTTCGCCGAGCACGTCGATCGGGCCCGTCACGGGATAGGCGGCAACCGGCGTGCCGCAGGCGAGCGCCTCGAGCAGCACGAGGCCGAACGTGTCGGTGCGACTCGGGAACACGAACACGTCGGCCGCAGCATACACCTTCGCGAGCTCGGCCTGTGACAGCACGCCGAGATAGTTTGCCTCCGGATAACGCGACTTCAGCTCAGCGAGCGCGGGGCCTTCGCCGGCGACCCATTTCGAGCCGGGCAGGTCGAGGCGCAGGAACGCCTCGACGTTCTTCTCGATCGCGACGCGGCCGACATAGAGGAAGATCGGCCGCGCGGTATTGAGCACCTTCGATTCCATCGGCCGGAACACGTCGAGGTCGACGCCGCGGGTCCACAGCACGACGTTCGTGAAGCCGAATTTCTCGAGATCCTGCTTGACCACCGGCGTCGGCGCCATCACCGCGAGCGACGGGCCATGGAACCAGTGCAGGAAGCGGTAGGTTGCCGCGAGCGGGATGCCGAAGCGCGCCTGCACGTACTCCGGAAAGCGCGTGTGATACGCGGTCGTGTACGGCAGCTTGCGCGAGCGTGCATAGCGCCGCGCGGCGAGGCCGAGCGGGCCTTCGGTCGCGATGTGCAACGCGTCGGGGGCGAACGCGTCGATCCGCGCGCGCAGCTTGCGGTACGGCAGGATCGACAGGCGGATCTCGGGGTAGGTCGGGCAGGGCACCGTGCGGAATTCGAGCGGCGTCAGCAGTTCGACGCGGTGGCCGAGCGCGGTGAGTTCGCGCGACGTGCTCTTCAGCGTGCGCACGACGCCGTTGACCTGCGGTTCCCACGCGTCGGTGACGATCATGATCTTCATCGCGGCAATGTCCTGTAGGTGCGGGGTTGTGTCAGGCAGTGGCCTTGGCCTTGCGCGACGAGGTTTCCGACGGTGCGGTGCGCATCACCGTCCAGTAGACGATCTTCAGTTCGCCTTCCATCGTTTCGACGAGTGCGGACAGGCTCTCGACCCAGTCGCCGTCGTTGCAGTACAGCACGCCGTCGATGTCGCGGATCTCCGCCTTGTGGATGTGCCCGCACACGACGCCGTCGCAGCCGCGGCGGCGCGCCTCGTCGGTCATCACGGTCTCGAACTGCGAGATGAAGTTGACGGCGTTCTTGACCTGGTGCTTCAGGTACTGCGACAGCGACCAGTACTGGAAGCCGAGCCGGCTGCGGATCCGGTTGAACCAGCGGTTCAGCACGAGGATCAGCGTGTAGAGCGTGTCGCCGAGGTACGCGAGCCATTTCGCGTGCTGGATCACGCCGTCGAACAGGTCGCCGTGCACGATCCACAAACGTTTGCCTGCGAGCGTCGTGTGGAACGCCTCGCCGCGCACCTGGATGTCGCCGAACGCGAGGTCGCAGAACTGTCGCGCGCCTTCGTCGTGGTTGCCCGGGATGTAGACGACCTGCGTCCCCTTGCGCGCCTTGCGCAGGATCTTCTGCACGACGTCGTTGTGCGCCTGCGGCCAGTACCAGCCCTTTTTCAGTTGCCAGCCGTCGATGATGTCGCCGACGAGGTACAGGTACTCCGAATCGTTGTGGCGCAGGAAGTCGAGCAGGTAAGGCGCCTGGCAGCCGCTCGAACCGAGGTGGATGTCGGACAGCCAGATGGTGCGGTAACGATGCGCGGACGAGTCGGGGTCGTCATGCCGCGTGGCGTGACCGGCAGGCGGTTCTTGCGACACCTGCCCGTCGGTTGCGGCGGAACCGGACAGGAAGGCGGTGGCGGCGCGGGCGCCGAGAGGGTGACGGAACAGGGAGGTCGCAGACGTTTTCTGGCCCATGCATGACTCGCGCCGGTTGACATTACCGGCATTCCGCCACGCGGGCGTGACTGTGCCGTGACAGTCACGAGACGTTCTTATTACGACCGCTGCAAGGTGTTTAGCAGTGAATGGCGGGGCGTTGTGCGGCCTGCCGTACGGAACGTCCGGCGCTTGTCCGGCAAGGCTGTCGGGCCGGGCGGGTGGGCGCCTCGGCGACGTGCTTTCGTCTGGTGAATGCGGTGCGTCAGCGCTTCAACGCGTCAGCGCGGGATGGCGACGACGCGCGTGCGTGCGATCCGGTCGTGCGGAAACTGGCGGCCGGCATGCAGCCGGGCCGCGCCGGCCCACACGACGATCCACGCGGCGGTGAGCGCGAGCGTGACGGGTACCGACAGGCCGAGGAGCGGATGCAGCGCGAGCGGCGGCAGGAACCACAGCCAGCCGAGCGCATAGCGGACGAGCGCGTGGCCCGCGCTCAGCGGCCGGCCGCTCGACGATTCGAGCCGCAGCCGCCATGTCTTCATCGGCAGCGTCTGGCCGCCGTGGGTCCAGAACCAGACGAAGTACGCGCCGACCACGAGCGCGATCCAGGCGGCGAGCAGGTTGTGATGGACGAGGCCATTGCGCTGCTGCGTCGCGAGGCTGAACGCGAGTCCGGCGAAGAACACCACGCCGAACAGCAGCACGCCTTCGTAGAGCAGCGCGGCGAGACGCCGCCGCACGGACGGCGCGGCGGCCGGGGTTTCGGGGGCGCGGGCGTTCGCCACGGCCGCTCAGGAGCCCTTGAACAGCGAGGGGGCGTCGGCGGGCGACACGGGCG
>NZ_QOBB01000224.1:0-11504 GCF_024704855.1 Burkholderia sp. HAN2018
CCGATCATCAGCCTGGTGGTGTACTCGTTCAACGAGTCGAAGCTGGTGACGGTGTGGTCGGGCTTCTCGCTGAAGTGGTACAGCGCGCTGCTGGACGACGACGAGCTGCTGACCGCCGCGTGGCTGTCGCTGAAGATCGGCCTGCTGACGGCCACCGCGTCGGTCGTGATCGGCACGTGGGCGGGTTTCGTGCTCGCGCGCTTCGGCCGCTTCAAGGGCTTCACGCTGTACACGGGGATGATCAACGCGCCGCTGGTGATTCCGGAAGTGATCCAGGGCATTTCGCTGTTGTTGCTGTTCGTTGCGCTGGAGCAGATGTTCGGCTGGCCGAAGGGGCGCGGGATGGTGACGATCTGGATCGGGCACGTGATGCTGTGCGTGTCGTACGTGGCGATCATCGTGCAGTCGCGCGTGAAGGAGATGAACAAGTCGCTGGAGGAGGCGGCGCTCGATCTGGGCGCGACGCCGCTGAAGGTGTTCTTCGTGGTGACGCTGCCGCTGATCTCGCAGGCGCTGCTGTCGGGGTGGCTGCTGTCGTTCACGCTGTCGATCGACGACCTGGTGCTGTCGGCGTTCCTGTCGGGGCCGGGGTCGACGACGCTGCCGCTCGTCGTGTTCTCGCGCGTGCGGCTGGGGCTGAACCCGGAGATGAACGCGCTGGCGACGCTGTTCATCACGGCGGTGACGATCGGCGTGATCGTCGTGAACCGGATGATGATCGCGCGCGAGCGGCGCCGCGTGGCCGACATGAAGGCGGCGTTCGCGGTGGCGTGACGACGCACCTCCGGCTTCGAAGATAACAAGCAGTGCAGACAAGCAAGGCGCGCTGCCCCAGGGGGGGCGCGCGATTCGATCCCGATTTGACAGGCGCACGACAAGGAGAATCCGCAATGAAGAAGAAACTGATCTGCCTGCTGGTGGCCGGCGCGTTGCCGGGCATCGCGCTGGCCGACTCGACATCCGCCGAGATCAAGGCGCTGCAGGCGCAGGTCGCGGCGCTGCAGAAGCAGATGAAGGCGATGCAGGCGCAGCTTTCGGCGAAGGGCGGCACCGCGACCGCCCAGGCCGGCACGAAGGCCGCGCCGGTCGCCGTGGCCGTCGATCCGGGCTCGCCGGACTACGGCAAGGCGCAGGCGACGCTGACCAACGACGAAGTCGGCGAAATGAAGCAGCAGATCGCGAACCAGCAGCTGAAAGTCGATTCGCTGACGGACGCGGCCAACACGGGCCCGCTGGCCGGCCTGTCGGTCACGGGCTACATCGACCCGACCTACATCTACAACCGCGCGGCCGGTACGTCGTCGTTCCTGTTCGCGAACCACGAGAACGCGTACAACTACTTCAACAGCACGTTCGGCGATCTCTACCTCGACATCAAGAAGACCTTCGGCGTCGGCCCGATGGCACCGTCGGCGGAAATCACGCTGATGCCGAACCGCGGCAACGGCATCACGCTGCTGCAGAACTCGCGCGGCTCGATCACCGACAACCTGCTGAACACGGCGGTCATCAACGTGCCGATCACCGCCGAGACGACACTCGTCGCCGGTTTGATCCCGAGCTTCGGCGGCTACGAGGTGCAGCAGTCGAACCAGATGCTCACGCTCACGCACAACCTGCTGTACGATTTCTCGGATCCGGGCAGCTATGTCGGTATCGGCGCGAACTACACGAAGGGCAACTGGGCGTGGAAGTTCTTCCTCGGCAACGAGCAGTACCGCACGTACGGTTCGGTCACGCAGAAGGGCACCAACGCACTCGGCGACCCGATCACGACCAGCAACAAGGTGCCGACCTTCACCGCGCGCGCGGACTACACGTGGTCGAGCGCGCTCGACATCGGCGGGTCGTTCAATATCGGGCGGCAGACGCTCGCAAGCGCGCTCGATGCGAACGGCAACGCCAACTATGGCCCGGGCGGGGCGGCACCGAGCGCGTACGGTTCGTTCTTCTTCGGTGAACTCGACGCGACCTACACGCTCGCCGACATTCAGTACAACGCGGAAGTCGACTACGGCCGTCAGCAGCATGCGGCGTTCAACGGCGGGCTCGCGCAGTGGTACGGCCTGTCGCTGCTCGCGCACCGCAAGTTCAACGCGCCGGTGGTCGGCCGCATGGGCGTGACGCTGCGCTACGACCTGCTCGCCAACTCGAAGAACGGCGGCGGCGGTGGCGGCATCGCGCTGAACGGCAACGGGATGGATCCGAGCAACGGCTTCGGCGTCGACGCGGACTGCCTCGCGCAGTCGAGGGCCGGCGGCGGCCTGGGCTTCGAGTGCAAGGGGGCGGTACGCCAGGACGTCGCGCTCGACCTGCTGTTCTACCCGACCCAGCAGATCACCGTGAAGGTCGAATACCGGCACGACTGGGCGAACAACAAGGTGTTCCTGCGCAACGACGGGTCGTACGGCAAGTCCAACGACCTGCTCGCGACGCAGTTCATCTATTCGTTCTGACGCAGCACACGCGGGACGCCGTGCCGCGCGCACGGCGTCCCGCGCCGTTTTTACCGGCCGAAGCACGATGCATCGCGCATCGCGTGCCGGCCGCAACGAGGGAGTCGGTCTGATGACGCAGTCTTTCACCCGCCGCGCCGATGCGCTCGCGCGCGACTCGTACTACGAGGCGACGGCCGTGCGGCCGGCCGCCGACGACCCGGTGCTCGAGGACACGATCGACGTCGACGTCTGCGTGATCGGCGCCGGCTTCGCCGGCCTGTCGACGGCGCTCGACTGCCGCGCGCGCGGGCTGTCGGTCGCGGTCATCGATGCGCACCGGCCCGGCTGGGGCGCGTCGGGACGCAACGGCGGGCAGGCGATCACCGGCTTCGCGAAGGACGAGGAAATCGAGCGGCAGCTCGGCGCCGACGGCGCACGCGCCGCGTGGTCGCTGTCGCTCGACGGCGTCGCGCTGATCGCCGAGCGGATCGCGCGTTACGGGATCGACTGCGACTTCACGCGCGGCTACCTGACGGTCGCGACGAAGCCGCGCCGCATCGACGACCTGCGCGCGTGGATGGACGCCGCGACCGGGCGCTGGGGCCATCCGTCGCTGTCGTGGCTCGACACCGGCGCGATCCGCGCGCGCATCGCGTCGACACGCTATCTCGCGGGTGTCTACGATCCGCTGTCGGGCCACCTGCATCCGCTCAAGTACTGCCTCGGCCTCGCCGAAGCCGCGCGGCGCGAAGGTGTCGCGCTGTACGCGCACACACCCGCGCTCGACGTCGTGCGCGGCGCGCGGCCCGTCGTGCGCACGCCGTCGGGCGACGTGCGCTGCCGCTTCGTCGTGTCGTGCTGCAACGCGGGCCCGGGCGGCGTGCTGCCGGCCGCGACGGCCGCCCGCATCGCACCGGTCGCGTCGTACATCATCGCGACCGAGCCGCTCGGCCAGGCACGCGCCGATGCACTGATCGCGCAGCGCGAGGCCGTGTGCGACAACAACTTCTTCCTCGACTATTTCCGGCTGTCGGCCGACCACCGGATGCTGTTCGGCGGCCGCGCGAATTCGGCCGGCGCGTCGCCCGTCACGCTCGCCGAAACGATCCGGCGGCGCATGGTCGGCGTGTTCCCGCAGCTCGGCGACGTGCGCGTCGACCACGCGTGGGGCGGCTTCGTCGACGTCACGCGCAACCGCGCGCCGGATTTCGGCGCGCTCGATCCGAACTTCTTCTACGTCCAGGGCTTCAGCGGGCACGGCGTCGCGCTCACCGGCATCGCCGGACGCGCGGTTGCCGGCGCGATCGCGGGCGACACGCGCGCGTTCGACCTGTTCGCACGCATGCGCCACCGGCGCTTCCCCGGCGGCGACGCGTGGCGGCAACCCGCGCTCGAGCTCGGGATGCTGTACCACCGCGTACGCGAGCTGTTCTAAGCCCATTTATCCGTCCTCCTGACCATGCAGACATTCGCCAACCAGCCGCACGTCGCGTCCTACTACGCGGCGACCGCCAACGATACGACCCGCCACGCGCCGCTCGCCGGCACGATCGATGCCGACGTGTGCGTGATCGGCGCGGGCCTCACGGGCCTGTCCGCCGCGCTCAACCTCGCCGAGCGCGGCCATTCGGTGACCGTGCTCGAAGCGTCGCGGGTCGGATGGGCGGCGAGCGGCCGCAACGGCGGCCAGCTGATCGGCGGGTTCGCGTGCGATATCGATACGTTTGCGCAGTTCATGCCGGAAGGCGACGTGAAGCGCATCTGGGACATGGGGCTCGAAACGCTGTCGCTCGTGAAGTCGCGCATCGCGCAACACGACATCGACTGCGCGCTGGTGCCCGGCTACCTGACCGCCGCGAACACCGAACGCGACGCCGATTCGCTCAAGCGCTGGCGCGACGAGGCCGCGAAGCGCTTCGGCTACGACCGCTTCCACTTCGTCGAAGCCGACGAACTCGGCGACTACGTGCAGTCCGACCGCTATTGCGGCGGCCTGTACGACCCGGACAGCGGCCACCTCCATCCGCTGAACTACACGCTCGGCCTCGCGCGCGCAGCCACCGGTGCGGGCGTGCGCATCCACGAGGACAGCTGCGTGACGCGCGTGCGCGACGTCGCGGGCGGCCATGTCGTCGAGACGAGCGGCGGCAACGTGCGCGCACGCTTCGTCGTGCTCGCGTGCAACACCTTCGTCGGCACGCTCGCGCCCGCGCTGTCGAAGAAGATCATGCCGGTCGGCACCTACGTGATCGCGACCGAGCCGCTCGGCGAAGCGCGCGCCGCCGCGCTGATGCCGGCGCGCGCGGCGATCTGCGACAGCCGCTTCGTGCTCGACTATTTCCGGCCGGCGCCCGACACGCGCCTCGTGTGGGGCGGCAAGGTCAGCTATTCGACGCGGGAGCCGCGCGATCTCGCCGCGGCGATGCGCGCGGACATGCTGAAGACATTCCCGCAGCTCGCGGACGTGAAGGTCGACTACGCGTGGGGCGGCTTCGTCGACATCACGATGAACCGCGCGCCGCACTTCGGCCGCATCGCGCCGACGATGTATTTCGCGCAGGGGTTCTCGGGGCACGGCGTGAACACGACCGCGCTCGCGGGCAAGCTGATTGCCGAGGCGATCGACGGACAGGCGAGCCGCTTCGACCTGTTCGACAAGATCCGCCATCGCGACTTCCCGGGCGGCGAGGCATTGCGCACGCCGGCGCTCGTGCTCGCGATGAGCTGGTACCGGCTGCTCGACGCGTTCGGCGTGCATTGAGCGGCGGCGCGGGCGACGAGCGCCGCCACCCGCCATGCAAAACGGCCGCGCGAACGCGGCCGCCTGGTGCCGGATGTCGCGGCGCCGGCATGGCAGGCAGGCAACCTGGCCTGCCCGACCGGCCGAAGCCGCCGCATCCGCGCGGGTCAGTCAGTCCCGTACTTCGGCGAGTGCGGCCCGTACAGCAACCCGTTCGGCGGCCCCGCCGACAACAACCTGCTGCTGGTCAGCCCGGCCACATCGTGCGCTTCGTCGGTCAGCGAATGCGCGACCTGCTTGACGGCCGCCTGTACCAGCATCCCGACGACACCGAACGCATTGACGCTCATGGAGTTGCCGACTTCCTTGCCGGTCGCACGGCCCTCGCCCTGCCACAGCACGTCGCCGCTCTTCAGGTCGACGAGCTTCGCCGACGCCGCGACCACCGTCGTGCTGTCCACCAGCTGGTAGACGGAGCCGTATTGCGTGATCTTCGAATAGAGCGCGGCATCCGCACCGAAGATCTCGCGCAGCTTCGCCGGCGACGTGTTCTGGATCTCGGCCGCGTTCGCGAGGCCGTTCTGCTTGAAGGTCTCGTCCATCACCGCGACCGGCACCACGTAGTAGCCCGACTCGGCGAGCGGCTGCGTCATCTGCGACAGCACCCCGTAGGTCGCGCCGACGTCGGTGGTCTCGTTGACCGGCGGCAGCACGAGGATCGAGCGCGGCTGGCTCTTCTTGAAGGCCGTGTAGTCGGGACGCTTGACGGGTTGCGCGCATGCGCTCAGCAGCGCGACGAGCGACAGCACGGACAGCAGCTTGAATGAAAGTGTCTTGATCATGGCACGCACGTTACTGTTGGGCGGGAGTCGGATCGGCTTGCTTCCGGCCGGCGATCGTCTGGTCGGCGGCCTTCGGGTTCGCGGCCTGCGGATTCACGGCCTTCTTCTTCATCAGGAAATCCATGTACGGCGCGGATTCCGGAAAGAGCGCCTTCTCGGCCTCGAACGACTGCGTGGCCTGTTGCCCGTTGCCGACGCTCGCGTAGAGCATCCCGAGATGCGCATGGAAGCCGGGCGGCGGCTTGTTACCCTTCGCGCGGATCTCCTGCAGCGCCTTCTCGAGCGCATCGATCTGCTGTTGCGGCGAGCTTTGCCCCTTGAAGTATTCGTACACCTGCGGCTGATAGCCGTTCCACTGATAGAGCGGCGGCGTGGTCGGCGCCGCGCAGCCCGCGAGCAGCATGGCGGCCGCCGTCGCCGGCAGCCAGATTCCCCGTTTCATGGTCTTGTCTCTTTCGATGAGTGAGTGATTCGTCGAGCGCGTGTCGCGCACGGCGCTTACTGCGGCACCTTCAGCGTGCCGGCGTCGACCTGGTCGACGAGATGGTTCACGGCCTCCTGGATCGCGAGATCCAGCACCTTGCCGTTGAGCGTCGAGTCATAGCCGGCGGTGCCGCCGAAGCCGATCACCTCGCGGTTCGACAGGCTGAACTCGCCCGCGCCCTGGCTCGATGCGACGACTTCCGACGTCGTCGTGTCGACGATGTTCAGGTTGACCTTCGCGTATGCGACCTGCGTCTTGCCGCGGCCGAGGATGCCGAACAGCTGGTGATCGCCGACGTCCTTGCGGCCGAATTCGGTCACGTCGCCGGTCACCACGTAGTTCGCGCCCTTCACCGCCTGCGCCTTCTTCATGAAGCCGGCTTCCTGCTTGATCTCGTCGAGATTCTCGCGATCGAGCACGTTGAAGCGGCGGCTCTGCTGCAGGCGCGTGACGAGGATCGTCTTCGCCTGCCCGCCGAGGCGGTCGATGCCGTCCGAGAAGATGCCGCGCATGTAGCTCGAGCGGTTGTCGAACTTGCCGACCGCGATCGCGACGGGCTTGCCCGCGTACGGTTTCTGCGCGCTGCTCACGGCCGGCACGTCGAGCGTGCGCGACGATTCGGTCGCGCAGCCGGACAGCGCCGCAACGAGCGCCGCCGCCACGAGGACGGTGCGTCGTGTCTGAATGTTCACTGTTGGTCTCCTTGTGTGGAAAGATGGCCCGGAACGGGCACGCCGGCTCGCAAACGACCCGGCGGTCGAAACGGTTGCGGTGCGAACGGGGATGCGTGCATCGGCGCGATGGACGCACGCGCGTTCATCGCCGCACCGGCGGTGGCAGTGGATGAGTGAAAGGGGCGCGCAACCCGTGCGTTGCGACGACATGCGGATGCGCGGCGCGGTACGCGACAGGCTCGCGCGCGACGGCTACACCGTTATTCTGGTTACTGCGCTGTTGATCGCGCATGATCGGCCCCGTATATGATTTTTCGCGATCATATCAAGCCTGCTTATCAAGATGAGGAATCTTGATAATAGTTGACGATTTTCTTACTTATCCGACGCGCGCGGTCGAATCGGCGCAATTCCTCGCCGACAGGGGCTTTGCAGGCATGTGGACGCAGCGTGCCGATTTTCCTTTGTTGTCTCCGGCGATCGATCTCGAATCCGGCAATATCAAGATATATTGTCCGTACCGCCCATCCGCATTACCCATATCCCGAGAATAATCACCGAAATCCGGCTGCCTTTACCGCACCCGACGGGTTCGCCGGCCACGATGCATTCCGGCAATCCTGCCGCGCGCACGTACGAACGCGCGCGCATCCGCGCCCGCTAGTCGGCCACCTTCTGCCGCATCGTCACGAACTCCTCGGCCGCGGTCGGATGAATGCCGATCGTGTCGTCGAACTGCGCCTTCGTCGCGCCCGCGCGAATCGCGATCGCAATCCCCTGGATGATCTCGCCCGCATCGCGGCCGACCATGTGCGCGCCGACCACGCGCTGGCTGTCGCGCGCGACGACGAGTTTCATCAGCGTGCGCTCGTCGCGGCCCGACAGCGTGTGGCGCAGTGCCTTGAACGACGTGCGGTAGATGTCGACGTCGCCGTCGTAAAGATCGCGCGCGGTCGCCTCGGTGAGACCGACCGTCGCGACCTCGGGCTGGCTGAACACCGCCGACGGCACCCATTCGTGATCCGTCGCGACACGCGACCCGCCGAACAGCGTGCGGGCAAGCAACGCGCCGTCGCGCGTCGCCACCGGCGTGAGCTGCGGCCGCGACGTGACGTCGCCGATCGCATGGATCGACGGCACCGACGTCGCCGAATACGCATCGACGGCAATCGCGCCACGTGCGTCGAGCATCACGCCCGCCTGTTCGAGCCCGAGCCCGTCGACGTTCGGCACGCGGCCGGTCGCATACAGCACTTGATCGTACGGCCCGTGCCGCGCATCGCCGACGCGCACGCTCAGCGTGCCGTCGTCCGCGCGTTCGATCGACTCGACCACCGCACGCGCGTGGATCGTGACGCCCTGCTTCGTCATCTCGTCGGTGAGGAACTGGCGCACGTCGTCGTCGAAGCCGCGCAGGATCTTCTCGCCGCGATAGAACAGGTCGACGTGGCTGCCGAAGCCGTTGAAGATGCCCGCGAACTCGACCGCGATATAACCGCCGCCGACCACCGCGATGCGTGCGGGCCGCGCGGCGAGCGACAACGCCTCGCGCGACGTGATCGCATGTTCGATGCCGGGCCGCGCCGGCATCGACGGGCGCGAGCCGGTCGCGATCGCGATGTGGCGCGCACGGATCGTGCGCTCGCCGATCGCGACCGTGTGCGCATCGACGAGCGTCGCGCGCCCGGCGTGCATCTCGACGCCCGATTGCCGCAGCAGGTTGATGTAGATGTCGCTGAGCCGGTTGATCTCGCGATCCTTCGCGGCGATCAGCGCGGGCCAGTCGAGCGTGCCGGCGCCGAAGGTCCAGCCGAAGCCCTTCGCGTCCTCGACTTCGTGCGGATAGTGCGATGCGTAGACGAGCAGCTTCTTCGGGATGCAGCCGCGCAGCACGCAGGTGCCGCCGATCTGCTCTTCTTCCGCTATGCCGACGCGGGCACCGTACGACGCGGACATGCGCGCAAGCCGCACGCCGCCCGAGCCGGCCCCGATGACGAACAGGTCGTAGTCGAAATCCATCGCATTGCCTCATCGCAGTTCGGATGCAGGCACGATAGCAAGATTCCGGATTTCTTGCGGCACATGGTGCCGCCACGCGCACGCCCAATAAAAAACGGCGAGAGACGTTGCCTCTCGCCGGTCAAACCGACTGCCGGGTGTGCCACGCGTCACCGATCGACCGCATGCCCGACCTGCCGGCTGCGCGGCACCGGCCCGGCCGGGCGCGCGAAGGGCGCGCCCACGGCCGGACCAGCCGCCATGCTCATGCCTGCGACGTGTCGCTGCCGTCCGTCGCCTGCGTGTCGTCTGCCTGCTGCGGCTGCTCTTCCTTCTTCTCGAGCATGCCTTCGATCGCTTCCGCGCCCTTGAAACCGGCGACGGCGGCTGCCGCCTTGGTCAGCAGGCCCGCATCCGGATCCAGCTTTTCCGCGCCTTCGACGGCGGCGATTGCGCCGGCGATTTCACCCACGGTGTTCAGGATACCCATCGTCATCCCCTTTCAAGAAAATCGTGAGCGCATCGTCCCACGAAAAAAACCGGCGAACCGCGATTGTCATCACCGGATACACAAGTTACGCACCAGGCCGGCCGCGCTCGCCGAGCATGACCGGAACGACGCACGCGCGAGCCTGGCGACACGCAACGGGCGATGCACGCAGCGTAGCGGAAAGGCTTCGCGCGCACTGTAAAAGTATGTTCTGGATTGCCGACGGTTCCCTTACGGCGCGGGGGTCTCGTGATGGAGCATTCGCCGAATAGTCGTGCGCGCGTATGAAGGTCGCATGACGAAAAAAAAGAGGCGCCTCGCGGCGCCCCTTCGATGCATGCCGGACGACTGCCGGCGCATGCGTTCCGACGTTCGTCAGAAGATATTGCGCAGGCCGATCGCGATGCCGGTCTGGTTGCTGCGGCCGGGCAGCTCGACGTTCGCCGCGCCGTTCGTCTTGTTGAAGTCGACGGTGCCGTAGATTTCCGTGCGCTTGCTGAGCGCGTACTCGGCGATGCCGACGATCGCGTAGCGGTTGCCGCTCGCGAGCGTGCCGTTCGTGGTCATCGCATTGCGCATGTGGTCGTAGTAGAACGCGCCCGTCAGCGTCAGCGGTGCGCTGACCTGCCAGCTCACGCCCGCGAACGGACCGTCGTCGATCCGTCCGGTGCCCTTCGCGACCGGAATCGACTGCTGGGCGAGCAGGCTGTCGACGAAGCCCGTGTCGTCCTTCGAGCGCAGGTAGCCCGCGTAGATCTTCGCCTTGCTGAACGCATACACGACGTTCGCGTGGTAGATCGTCTGCTTGCGCGCCGAGTTGTCGCTGTTCTGCTGCGCACCGGCCGCGATGCTGAGCGGGCCCATCACGTACGACAGCGACACGCCCCACGCATTGCCCTTGCCGAGCGAACCCGGGATCTGGCCCGAGAAGCCGCCGGCGCCGGTCGATTCGTAGTTGGTGCCGGTCGAGTACATCGCCTTCGCGGTCAGGCCTTCGAACTTGCCCGTGTACTTGATCTGGTTGTCCGCATACAGGCCGCCGCCGAGTGCGACCGGCAGCCACGCGTTTTCGAGGTAGTTGCCGACCGTCAGCGGATCGTAGGTGTCCGACAGCAGGTCGAACAGCGGCGTCTTCTGGCGGCCGAGGGTCACCGTGCCGTACGGGCTCTGCAGGCCGACGTACGCCGCGCGGTTGAACAGGCGGCCGCTGTCGGCGAATGCGCCGTTCTGCAGGTTCACGCCGCTTTCGAGGTTGAACACGGCCTTCAGGCCGCCGCCGAGATCTTCCGTGCCGTAGATGCCGAAGCGGCTGTTCGTGATCGCGCCGTTGGTCATCGACAGCAGGCCGTCGTTCTTGGCGTTGGCGTTGGTGAGGTAGCGAATGCTGGCGTCGGCGACGCCCCAGAGCGTGACCGAGCTTTGTGCGGCCGCGTACTGGCTGGCAAATGCGAGCGCGGCGCCCCCTGCGATGGCTGCGAGTCGTGTGGTCTGCTTCATGAGCTTTCCTGTTTGTAGGTGTCTCCGTTCATGGCCGGCCGCGTGCGCAGCCGGGTGGCGATCGCTCGCGTTCTTGGCGCGCGCGATGTGGGCTGAATCATATGACGACTGCAATCGCTGAAAGAAATTGAAATGCGCGGTAACGGCGGAACTGTCGCCCGCGCACAACGCCGCGCGCGCGAGGCGCGCCGGGCGGGCGTCGGATGCCGCACGGCATCCTCCGGCCACGCGGCTTACGGGATGTCGGGTCTGTAAGCATCGCCCCGCAGGCGCGGGGGAACGGGCAGGCGGCCGGAAGTGCCGGCGGGCGGCGCCGTCACGCCGCCGACGACGGCTCGCCG
>NZ_QOBB01000225.1:0-10974 GCF_024704855.1 Burkholderia sp. HAN2018
GCGCCGCCGCGCGGCATGCCGCTCGATCACCCGCTGCAACACGCAGAACACGCACAGCAGCGCGCCGATCACGATCCGCGTCCACCACGAGCTCAACGTGCCGTCGAACGTGATCAGCACCTGGATCGTGCCGAGGATGCCGACCCCGAACACCGAGCCGATCACGTAGCCCACGCCGCCTGTAAGCAGCGTGCCGCCGATCACGGTCGCGGCGATCGCGTCGAGCTCCATCCCCTGCGCCTGCAGCCCGTAGCCCGACAGCACGTACAGCGTGAACACCACGCCGCCGAGCGCCGAGCAGAAGCCGCTCAGCGCGTAGACGCCGATCTTCGTGCGCGCGACCGGCAAGCCCATCAGCAGCGCCGAACGTTCGTTGCCGCCGATCGCATACACGTTGCGGCCGAACCGCGTGAAATGCGCGACGTAGATCGCGGCGGCCAGCGTCGCGAGCGCGATCAGCGCGCCCGCGCTCAGCGTGCCGCCGCCGACCGGCACGCTGATGCCCGCGATCGCATGAAACGTCGGCTCGTTGATCGTGATCGACTGCGTCGTGATCAGGAAGCACGCGCCGCGCGCGAGAAACATCCCGGCAAGCGTGACGATGAACGGCTGCAAGCGAAAGCAATGGATCAGCGCGCCCATCGCCGCGCCGTACAGCGCGCCGAACGCCAGCACGAGCGGCACGATGACCCACACGGGCCAATGCAGCCGCTCGGCGCCGACCGCGCAGAGGATCGTTGTCAGCGCAACGACCGAGCCGACCGACAGGTCGATCCCGCCCGACACGATCACGAACGTCATCCCGATCGCGACGATCAGCAGGAACGCGTTGTCGACGAGCAGCCCGGTGAGCACCTGCATCGAGAAAAATCCGGTGTACATCACGGACCCGAAACCGAACAGCGCGACGAACAGCAGGATCGTCACGACGATCGGCAGCGTGCGCGGGTCGGCGAGCCGGCCAAGGAATCGGGTCATCGGGGCGTCGCTCCGGTGGTGGCGCGCGAACGCGCGGATGGCAGCAGCCGCGACGCATGCCGGACGACGAGCGCGCGCGCCGCCTCCGACTGGATCAGCGTCACGACGATCACGACGACCGCCTTGACGACGAGCGTCGCCTCCGGCGGCACGCCGATCGAATAGGTCGTGTAGGTGAGCGTCTGGATGATCAGCGCGCCGAGCACCGAGCCGGCGAGGCTGAAGCGGCCGCCGAGCAGCGACGTGCCGCCGAGCGTCACCGCGAGGATCGCGTCGAGTTCGAGCAGCAGCCCGGCGTTGTTGCCGTCGGCGCTGCGCACGTTCGAACTCGCGAGGATGCCGGCGAGCGCCGCCATCACGCCCGAACACAGATACACGCCGAACACGACCGCACCCGCGCGCAGCCCGACGAGCCGCGTCGCGACCGGATTCACGCCGATCGCGCGTATGAACAGCCCGAGCGCCGTGCGGTTCACCAGCAGCGCGGTCGCGGCGATCGTCGCGATGGCGATCCACACCGCGCACGGCACGGTCGCGAGATAACCGCCGCCGAGCGCGAGATAGCCGGGCGCGCCGATCGGGATGATCTGGCCGCCCGTCAGCAGCTGCGCGACACCGCGGCCGGCCACCATCAGGATCAGCGTCGCGATGATCGGCTGCATCCCGACGAACGCGACGAGCAGCCCGTTCCAGGCGCCCGCGAGCAGGCCGACGCCGAGCGCGGCGGCCAGCGCGGCACCGACCCGCGACGGATCGGCGTCGAGCACGATCGCCGCGGCCGCGCCGGCGATCGCGACGATCGCGCCGACCGAGATGTCGATCCCGCGCGTCGCGATCACGAGCGTCATCCCGAGCGACACGATCACGAGCGGCGCCGCGCGGTTCAGGATGTCGACCGGCGCGCCGAACAGGTGGCCGTCGAGCAGCGCGATCGACAGAAAACCCGGACGATGCGCGACATCGAGCGCGAACAGCAGCGCGAGCGTCAGCACCGGCCACGCGAGCGAATGACGAAACAGCATGCGCAGCGGCGTCATGACTGGCCTCCCGCGATCAGACGGTACACCTGCGCCTCGGACGCATCGGCGCCGGTCAGCTCGGCGACCTTGCGACGGTCGCGCAGCACCGCGATCCGGTGGCTCACGCGCACGACCTCGCCGATCTCCGACGAGATGAACAGGATCGCGAGCCCGGTCTTGCACAGCGCGAGCACGCGCTCCATGATGTCGAACTTCGCGGCGACGTCGATCCCGCGCGTCGGTTCGTCGAGAATCAGCAGCTTCGGGTCCGTCGCGAGCCAGCGCGCGAGCAGCACCTTCTGCTGGTTGCCGCCCGACAGCAGGCCGATCGGCTGCTCCGCGTCGCGCGCCTTGATGCCGAGCCGGGCGATATACGACTCGGCGATCTCGCGCTGGCGCGCGCGCCCGATCAGCCGCCACCAGCCGCGCCGCGCCTGCAGCGCGAGGATGATGTTCTCGCGGATCGACAGCGCGGCGACGATACCCTCCTTCTTGCGGTCTTCCGGGCAGTACGCGATGCCGTGCCGCACCGCGTCGTGCGGCGACGCAAGCCGCGTGCGCGTGCCGTCGATCTCGATCGCGCCGGTGTCCGGGCGCTCCGCGGCGAACGCGAGCTGCGCGGTTTCGGTACGCCCCGAGCCGAGCAGCCCGGCCAGCCCGACGATCTCGCCGGGCCGCACGTCGAGATCGAGCGCGCTCATCATCCCGCGCCGGCCGACCTGCTGCATCGACAGGAACGGCGCGGCGTCGCCCGCGGTGCGCGCGGCGGCCGCGGCACCCGCCTGCAGCGTATCGGACATCCGCTCGCGGCCGGTCATCTTCGCGACCAGCGCGTCGACCGGCAGGTCGCGCGCCAGGTACTCGCCTTCGCGCTCGCCGTTGCGCATCACGGTGATCCGGTCGGACACCGCATAGGTCTGCTCGAGAAAGTGCGTGACGAACAGGATCGCGATGCCCGACGCCTTCAGCCGGCGCAGCACGTCGAACAGCCGCGCGACCTCACCGTCGTCGAGGCTCGACGTCGGTTCGTCGAGGATCAGCACGCGCGCGTCGACGGAGACGGCGCGCGCGATCGCGACCATCTGCTGCACGGCGATCGGGTACGCATCGAGCGAGCGCGTGACGTCGAGCGACAGGTCGAGTTCCGCGAGCGCCGCGCGCGCACGCGCATGGATCGCGTTCCAGTCGATCGCACCGCGCCGCATCGGCTGCCGGCCCGCGAAGATGTTCTCGGCGACCGACAGGTTCGCGCACAGGTTCACTTCCTGGTAAAGCGTCTGGATCCCGGCCGCCTCGGCTTCGCGCGGCGCGGCGAAGCGCACGGGCCGGCCGCCGACGCGAATCTCGCCCGCGTCGTGCGCATGCACGCCGGTGAGCACGTTGATCAGCGTCGACTTGCCCGCGCCGTTCTGGCCCATCAGCGCATGAATCTCGCCGGGAAACAACCGGAAGTCCACGCGCTGCAGCGCGCTGACACCCGGAAAAGACTTGTCGATGCCGGTCATCTCGACCACCGGCGATTGCGTCATGACCCCTCCGTCGAAACGGTTGCGAAGCGGTTGCGAAGCGGTTGCGACTCGGGCGGCAGCCGCGCCGCCGCCCGTGCGGGACATCAGTACTTGCGGGTCGGCAGCACCTGCGCCGCGACGTTCATCGGGAACACCGTCTCGTTCGTGACGATCCGCTTGGGCAGCTGCTTGCCGGCGACCACGTCCTTCACCGCGCTCATCAGCTGCGGGCCGAGCAGCGGGCTGCATTCGACGTCGACGTTGATCTTGCCGGCGATCATCGCCTGGAAACCGCCCTTCGTCGCATCGAACGACACGACGCTCACGTCCTTGCCGGGCTTGATCCCGGCTTCCTCCATCGCCTGGATCGCGCCGAGCGCCATGTCGTCGTTGTGCGCGTAGACGACGTTGATCTGCTTGCCGTAGGTCTTCGCGAACGCTTCCATCACCTGCTTGCCGCCGGCGAGCGTGAAGTCGCCGCTCTGCGATGCGATCACCTTGAATTTCGGATTGTTCTTGATCACTTCGAGCAGGCCCGCGCGGCGATCGTTGGCCGGCGCGGAACCGACGGTGCCCTGCAGCTCGACGATATTGATCGGGCCCGCATCGTTCTTGTAGCGCTCTTCCATCCAGTGGCCGGCGCGCCGCCCTTCCTCGAGGAAGTCCGAACCGATCATCGTCACGTACAGCGACGGGTCCTTCACGTCGACCGCGCGATCGGTCAGGATCACCGGGATATGCGCGGCCTTCGCTTCGGTCAGCACCGGTTCCCAGCCCGATTCGACGACCGGCGAGAACGCGATCACGTCGACCTTCTGCGCGATGAACGAGCGGATCGCGCGAATCTGGTTCTCCTGCTTCTGCTGCGCGTCCGAGAATTTCAGGTTGATGCCGGCGTCCTTCGCCGCGCCCTTCACCGACACGGTGTTCGCGGTGCGCCACGCGCTTTCCGCGCCGACCTGCGAGAACCCGAGCGTGATCGGCTTTTGCTGCGCGAACGCGCCGTGCGCGAACACCGTCGCCGCGGCGACGAGCGCGCCGGCCGTCAGCTTCCTGAAGAATGTCATGGTCCGTCTCCGATGATGTCGTTGTATGCCGCTGCGCTGTTGTGGTTCTGCGTGGCGCGGGGATGCGGGTCGGGCTGCAGACCGGGCTGGCGCGTGCGGCCGGCCCGGTCTGCATGCCCCGCATCAGTCTATGAACAAGTCCGATAACCTTCCAATGAAATATTGGATTCGGGCGATATCGGAATCGGCATACGTATAAACACCTAAACGGACTGCGGGACGGCGCGGCGGAGATGGGGAAAGGCGCCGGCTATACGAGCGCACAAGGCGCGATCATGGTCGGCTTCGTGAACTGGAGCGGCGCGCCGGGCTCGGTCGCGAGCGGCTGGCTGATGGATCGCCTCGACCGCTACCGGATGAGCGCCGCGAGTTTTTGCCTGGCGGCACGGTCGTTCCGGGCCGCGCACGGGATGCAGTCGACGTTCCGGCCCCAGCAGGTGCTCGCCTTTGCCTGGAGATGATTCATTCCCGGCGCCCATACCGGCATGAACGCGTTGACCGCGCGCTTCTACCCGACCGTCGCGCGTTCGACCGGCTTGAGCTGGTGCATGCGTTCGGAGGGCTGGGCGCGATCGGCAGCGCATTTGCCGGTGCGGCCCTCCTGAGCGCGGGGCTGGGGCTCGGCCAGATTCTTCCGCTGATGGCCGACGTGCCGCTGATCGGCGCGGTAGCGGGGCTCGTGAAGCGCCGGGCGCTGGCCGATGAGTCGAAGGGAGCGGCCGTGAATTCCGCGGCGGAGGTTTCCGCGAATACCTGACGAGAGCCGTCGCGACAGCGCTCAAATCCGGCAGGCCGCCACTTTCCTGTCGGTCTCGCCAACGATCTCCGCGGTCAACGAGCGGATAACGACTTGTGTCCCGTTGCCTTCAACGCGACATTGACATCATCGCGCGTGTTGACGATACGGCCTTCCACCTTGCAATCCGATTGCACCGGCTTCGCACCGACTGCAAATCCCACGCCGCCGAGATCGGTTGCTACCCATTGCGCGTTGCGCCTTTCAAGCGCGAACTTCATGATCTCGACCTGGTCATCCGTCATCTCCAGGCTGCCGTCCTTATCCGTCAAGCCAATACATGCGAAGGCGGCATCGTGATCCTTGATCAGGTCGACCACGAAATAGCGGTAATCCTTCAGGTCCGGTTCGCTGTCGTTCAGCCGGTGAATGGCAGCCAGTATATGGGCGCGGTCAGGGTCGCTCTTGTCCAGATCGCGGGCATACGTCACGTTGGCGACGGTCGCGACGAGGATCAATGCGCATGCAGTAAGCCTGGATAGCTTTGTCATCAAGATTCGAGAAAAAAAGTAACCGGGATCGCCCCGTCATCGATGTGCTGCCGTCATCCGGCACAAGCGCCAGTCGATAGTCGTCATCCGTTGCGTCATAGCCGGTCGGGAGCCGATACGCTACCACCAAAGACGGCGACAGATGGCTTTTGTTCATCTCATGCGCGTTGCCCTGGTTCCCCCCCAACGTTGCCAACGACTGCAGATGTTGATGAGCATCGAAGCGATCGCGCCGTACACCGGCTTGTTCCCCTTGGTCGGCTTCCCCCACTTCAGGAAACTGCTTGCCATCGCATTGGTCTTTCCCTTCGTCCCCTCATAGCCCGCGCGCGGCAGACACGAGTTCACGAATGCCGCACAGTATGCGGCGGAATTCGGATCAGCCTTGGTTTGCGACGTCGCACCGAAATACTCCTTGATGTGCTCGGTGGAAACGTCTCCTCCCTTGCGCTTGATGCCGACGCGACACTCCTCCTCTGCATACGTCATCCACGGTGCATGCCTGGCACTCGGCGCCTTGGTTTTCGGGTAATCGCTCTCGTCCCGGGAACGGACAGCATGCACTTCCGGCGCCGGCTTTGGACGGACGATCCGGCGCCCACAGGTGCCGCCACAGAGGATGTGCCTGCCGCCACCGGTTCGGCGGCCGTTGCCGCACCCGGTGACGAAGACGGGTGCGCATGTGCCTTCGGTACGGCCAGTACCCGATGCGGATACAGAAAGTACGGCGATGCAATGCCGTTCAGACGCGCCAGTACGCGATAGCTCGTCGAGTATTTTTCACGGCGTGCTCGCCGCATCACCCGCGCCGGCCGGATGACGGGCCGGTCGCTCACGCCGGCCAGGATTACCGCGCATCGCCATCGCCGGCGACGCCAAACCGCCGGCCGATGCCGCTGTCGCGACCGCGCGACGTCTCGCCGCCCCGATTCGGCACGACGCCGGCCGCATGCGGCCGACCGTCGTCGGCCGCGCGCGCCGGGTTCAACGCTTGCAGCACGCTCGCGCGCCCACCGTCGTCATCGGGCAATTGGGGCATCCCGCGTGCAAAGGCCGGCGCGACCGCCGCCGCGAGCAGCGCGGCGATCGCCAGCCGGGAAAGGCGCTTCATCGCCTGTCTCCCGGTCACTGCGCGCTGACGGCCGGCACCGGCGTCGACGCGGTCGCGGTGGCCTGCTCGCCGTGCGCGATCGCATAAAGCTCGCGATTGCGCGCGATCGTCTGCTGGCTCGGCGGATAGTCCCAGTTCGACATGGGCACGGTGCCGTCGCGCTGCGCCTGAACGAGCTCGGCGATCACGTCGGCACGGGTCGGGCCCGACGACGACGCTTGCGCGAAAGCGGCTACCGGCGTGCCGATGGCGAGGGCGAGCAGCGCGGTCGCTGCGATCAGTCTGCGATTCATGATGAAACTCTCCAGAACGGTTAGATGAGGACGCATCGTCGATGCGCCGCCGGCGGTGCCGCGGATGCGGTTCTCCGCCCGACGTCTTCATTCTGGTGACTGCGGCCGGCACGACGCTGACCGTTACATGACAATCCTGAAATCTGCGGCGCCACGCGCAGATAACAGTTTCGTAATCTTCGAGTCAGGGCCGGGTCAACGCGGCACCGGCAGACTGCACGCTCGTCGCATCCATCGCGGCGCCCTTGCCCTGCTTCGAGGAAAACATCATGTGGATCGTCCGGCTGGCGTTACGCAGGCCCTATACGTTCGTCGTGCTCGCACTGCTGATCTTCATCGCGGGCACGCTCGCGATCCTGCGCACGCCGACCGACATCTTTCCGAACATCGACATCCCGGTCGTCAGCATCGTCTGGTCGTACAACGGCTTTTCCGCCGAGGACATGGCCAAGCGCATCACGACCAACTACGAACGCGCGCTCACGTCCGACGTCGACGACATCGAGCACATCGAATCGCAATCGCTGAACGGCGTGTCGGTCGTGAAGATCTTCTTCCACCCCGGCGCGGACATCAATCGCGCGATTGCCGAAGCCTCGAGCAACTCCGCGTCGATCCTGCGGATCCTGCCGCCGGGCACGCTGCCGCCGAACATCATCACGTACAACGCGTCGACAGTGCCGATCCTGCAGCTCGGGCTGTCGAGCAGCACGCTCGCCGAGCAGCAGCTGTACGACCTCGGCAACAGCTTCATCCGCACGCAGCTCGCGACCGTCCAGGGCGCGGCCGTGCCGCTGCCGTTCGGCGGCAAGGTGCCCGAGATCGTCGTCGACCTGAACATGCGCGCGCTGCAGGCCAAGGGGCTCGCGCCGATCGACGTGGTCAACGCGATCAACGCGCAGAACCTGATCCTGCCCGGCGGCACCGCGAAGATCGGCGCGCGCGAATACAACGTGCAGATGAACGGCAGTACGCAGACCGTCGCCGCGCTGAACGACCTGCCGGTGAAGACCGTCGGCGGCAACGTCGTCTATGTGCGCGACGTGGCCCACGTGCGCAACGGCTACGCGCCGCAGACCAACATCGTGCGCAGCGACGGCAAGCGCGCGGCGCTGCTGACGGTCGAGAAGACCGGCAGCGCATCGACGCTGACGATCATCGGCCAGGTGAAGGCGATGCTGCCGAAGATCGCGGCCGGCCTGCCGAAGGCGCTGCACATCACGCCGCTCGGCGACCAGTCGGTGTTCGTGAAAGCGGCGATCCAGGGCGTCGCGCGCGAAGCGCTGATCGCCGCGTGCCTGACGGCGCTGATGATCCTGCTGTTCCTCGGCAGCTGGCGCGCGACGCTGATCATCGCCGTGACGATCCCGCTCGCGGTGCTGACGTCGCTGTGCGCGCTGGCCGCGCTCGGCGAGACGATCAACATCATGACGCTCGGCGGGCTCGCGCTCGCGGTCGGGATTCTCGTCGACGATGCGACCGTCGCGATCGAGAACATCACGCACCACCTCGAACGCGGCGCGCCGCTCGAGGAGGCGATCCTGACCGGCGCGGGCGAGATCGCCGTGCCGACCTTCGTGTCGACGCTGTCGATCTGCATCGTGTTCGCGCCGATGTTCCTGCTGACGGGCGTCGCGCGCTACCTGTTCGTGCCGATGGCCGAAGCGGTGATCTTCGCGATGATCGCGTCGTACTTCTTCTCGCGCACGCTGATCCCGACGCTCGCGATGGTGCTGATGCGCGCCAAGGGGCACGGCAAGCCGCCGCGCGGCATCTTCGCTCGCTTCGCGCGCTTCCAGGCCGCCTTCGAGCACCGTTTCGAAGCGGTCCGCGCGCGCTATCGCGCGCTGCTGTCGGCCGCGATCGCGAACCGGCGCCGCTTCGCGGCCGCGTTCCTGCTCGCCTGCGTGGCTTCCACGAGCCTGTTCGCCGTCGCCGGGCAGGATTTCTTCCCGTCGGTCGATACCGGCGAGATCCGGCTGCACCTGCGCGCGCCGACCGGCACGCGGATCGAGGAGACCGCGCGCCTGACCGACGAGGTCGAGACGCGGATCCGCTCGGTGATCCCCGCGAACGAACTGGCCGGCGTGCTCGACAACATCGGCGTGCCGGTCAGCGGGATCAACCTGACCTACGACTCGTCCGATCCGGTCGGCGCTGGCGATGCCGACATCATGATCACGCTGAAGCCGAACCACCGGCCGACCGCGCAGTACGTGACGAAGCTGCGCAACCTGCTGAACCAGGCGTTCCCGGGTGTGACCTTCGCGTTCCTGCCGGCCGACATCGTCAGCCAGATCCTCAACTTCGGGTTGCCCGCGCCGATCGACATCCAGATCGTCGGCAACCGGCTCGATGCGAACCGCGCGGTCGCGAACCGGCTGCTCGCGCAACTGCGCGGCGTGCGCGGCCTCGTGGACGCACGCATCCAGCAGCCCGGCGACGCACCCGCGATCAACGTCGACGTCGATCGCACCAAGGCGATCCAGGCCGGGCTCCAGCAGCGCGACGTGGCGCAGAACCTGCTGATCGCGCTGTCCGGCAGCTCGCAGACCACGCCGAACTTCTGGCTGAACCCCGCCAACGGCGTCAGTTACCCGGTGCTGGTGCAGACGCCGCAGTACGACGTCAATTCGCTGCAGTCGCTCGCGAACATCGCGATGCCGACCGCCGCGCAATCGCCGCAGACGCCCGCGGCCGGTCCCGCGGCCGGCGCGGGCGCGCAGAACCTGCTCGGCACGCTGGGCACCTTCTCTCGCGCCGAGCAGCAGGCCGTCGTGTCGCACTACAACGTGCAGCCGGTGCTCGACATTTTCGCGTCGGTGCAGGACCGCGATCTCGGCGGCGTGACGGCCGACGTGACGAAGCTCGTCGACGCCGCACGCGCGCAACTGCCGCCCGGCTCGTCGATCGTGCTGCGCGGCCAGGTGCAGGCGATGCACCAGTCGTTCGCGGGGCTGCTGAGCGGCCTCGTGCTCGCGATCGCGCTGGTCTACCTGCTGATGGTCGTGAACTTCCAGTCGTGGCTCGACCCGCTCGTGATCGTCAGCGGCCTGCCCGCGTCGCTCGCGGGCATCGCGTGGATGCTGTTCGTCACGAACACGACGCTGTCGGTGCCCGCGCTGACCGGCACGATCCTGTGCATCGGCATCGCGACCGCGAACAGCATTCTCGTCGTCAACGCGGCGCGCGAGCTGAGCGCCGGCGGCACACCGCCGTGGCAGGCCGCGCTCGACGCGGGGTTCAGCCGGTTCCGCCCGGTCGTGATGACCGCGCTCGCGATGCTGATCGGCATGCTGCCGATGGCGCTCGGCCTCGGCGACGGCGGCGAGCAGAACGCGCCGCTCGGCCGCGCGGTGATCGGCGGCCTCGCGTTCGGCACGGTGTCGACGCTGCTGTTCGTACCCGTCGTGTTCGGCTTCGTCCATGCGTGGCTCGAACGGCGACGCGATGCGGCCGCCGCACGCCGCGTGCCGGACACGCCGGCACTGCCTTGAGCACGGATACCCGGATAGCTGGACTGGATACCCGCCGATTTCCTCCGACTCGCCCGACTTCGAACCCATCATGAACGACTCGACCGAACCTCTCGCCCCGCTTTCCGCCGAAACGGCGGCGGTGCCGCCTGTCGCGCGCGACACCGCATCCGACGCGCCGCTGCCCCGTCGCGGCCGCAGGCTCGCCGTCCCGCTGGCCGCGCTCGCATTCGCC
>NZ_QOBB01000226.1:0-10925 GCF_024704855.1 Burkholderia sp. HAN2018
GCGCCGGGCTGGGCCGCGGCGGCCGGCTTCGCGCCGGCGTCGGCCTTCTCACCTTTCGCGGCGGCTTTCGCGCCTTTCTTGCCCTTCGCGTTCTTGTCGGCGGCCGGATCGGGCTCGGCCGGGCGCGGCGGGATGTCGTTCTGGTAATGCAGCACGAGCATCTGGCGCGCGCCGCGCACGGCGGCGATCGGCGCGCAAGTCACGCGCGCGAATGCGGTATCGGCGAGCTTGTCGACGCGTACGACCTTCGCGACCGGCAGGCCGGGCGGATAGACGCCGTCGAGGCCGCTCGTGACGAGCTCGTCGCCGACGACGAGATCCGCGCTCGTCGGCACGAAGCGCAGGTCGAGCGAATCGCCCTTCGGCGTGCCGTAGATCACGCTGCGCAGGCCGGTGCGCAGCACCTGCACGGGAATCGCGAGATCGCGGTCGGTGACCAGCGTGACTTCGGACTGCAGCGGGAATACGCGCGTGACCTGGCCGACCACGCCGTTCTCGCTGACGACGGGCGCGCCGTTCTGGATGCCCTGCTGCGAACCCTGGCCGATCACGATCTTCTGCGTGAACGGATCGCTCGTGTCGTACTGGATCTCGGCCGGTGTCGATTGCGTCGCGATGTGCTGGCGCAGCTCGAGCACGGCGCGCAGGTGCGCGTTCTCCTGCGCGAGCACGGCGGCCTGGTTGGCCTGCGTGGACAGCTGCAGGTTGCGCTTGCGGAGATCGTCGTTGTCGTGGCGCAGCGACGCGCCGGTGACGGCGATGTCGGCCGCGCCCATGAACAGGTCGCGCGGCACGAGCGCGGCGCGCTGCAGCGGATAGAGCACGGTGCCGAGCACGCCGCGGACGATTTCGAGCGTGTTGAAGCGCGCGTCCGACACCAGCAGTGCGATCGCGACGGCGACGAAAAAGATGAGCCGCGCGAGCGCGGGCGGGCCTTGCTTGAAGAGGGGCGGCGGACTGTATTCCATGGTCGGCGCCGGGCGCGAATGATCGGTTAAATGAAGCTCAGACGCGCAAACGGCGCGGCGGTTCGTTCTGAATGAGCGAGCCGGCCACGCCGCGGGTGCGTCATGTCAGGAAGACTGCCTAGACGATCACTCGTACGAGAAGATGCTGCCCAGCTTGTCCATGCGCTCGAGCGCCATGCCCGAACCGCGCACGACGCAGGTGAGCGGATCTTCCGCGACGAGCACCGGCAGGCCGGTTTCTTCCGCGAGCAGGCGATCGAGGTCGCGCAGCAGCGCGCCGCCGCCCGTCAGCATCATCCCGCGTTCGGCGATGTCGGCGCCGAGTTCCGGCGGCGTCTGTTCGAGCGCGATCTTCACCGACGACACGATCTGGTTCAGCGGATCGGTCAGCGCTTCGAGGATTTCGTTGCTGGAGATCGTGAAGCTGCGCGGAATGCCTTCCGACAGGTTGCGGCCCTTCACTTCCATTTCCTTGACTTCGGAGCCCGGGAACGCGGAGCCGATTTCCTTCTTGATCGCCTCGGCGGTCTGCTCGCCGATCAGCATCCCGTAGTTGCGGCGGATGTAGTTGACGATCGCTTCGTCGAACTTGTCGCCGCCGACGCGCACCGAGCCTTTATAGACGATGCCGCCGAGCGAGATCACGCCGACTTCCGTCGTGCCGCCGCCGATGTCGACGACCATCGAGCCGGTGGCTTCCGACACCGGCAGGCCTGCGCCGATCGCAGCCGCCATCGGCTCCTCGATCAGGTAGACCTGCGATGCGCCGGCGCCGTGCGCGGCTTCCTTGATCGCGCGGCGCTCGACCTGGGTCGAGCCGCACGGCACGCAGATGATGATGCGCGGCGACGGCGAGAACATGCGCGACTCGTGGGCCGTCTTGATGAACTGCTTGATCATCTGCTCGGTGACGGTGAAGTCGGCGATCACGCCGTCCTTCATCGGGCGGATCGCCTCGATGTTGCCCGGTACCTTGCCGAGCATCTGCTTGGCTTCCTTGCCGACTGCCTGGATCGTCTTCTTGCCGTTGGGGCCGCCTTCCTGGCGGATCGACACGACGGACGGCTCATCGAGCACGATGCCCTTGCCGCGCATGTAGATCAGGGTGTTTGCGGTGCCGAGGTCGATCGCGAGATCGTTGGAGAAGTAGCTGCGCAAAAAACCGAACATTCAGAATCCTGTTTCGCTCTGGGCCGGCCCTGCATAGCGAGCGCTGAGGGCGGCAGCGGAAAAAATAACAGCCTCGGGAAGCGTGGCGGAAGCGGCCGCCGCGGCGCACGAAGCTGCGAGTGATGTCTACCGGGGATCGCACGAAGCACGCACGGCTTGCCGAAGCGGGGCGAAACGGTGCGGGAAAAGGCTGCCGGGTTTGGGTCGAACGCGTAATGATACCTTATAATTTCACGGTATTTGAATCGAAACGGGCGGTATTTTTGCCGCTTCGGCCCCGATTTTTGAGGGTGGGATCGCACCCTCCAACCCCCCGCCGCAGTGCTGCTTTCGATGCATTGCGCAGTCTTGTTTTTCCGGTGATCGCATGGCCCTGACCCTGACCGATGTGAAACGCATCGCGCACCTGGCGCGACTCGAAATGGCCGACGCCGACGCCGAGCACATGCTCGGCCAGCTCAATGATCTCTTCGGCCTCGTCGAGCAGATGCAGGCGGTCGACACCGCCGGCATCGCGCCGCTCGCCCACCCGATCGAACAGATCCAGGATGTCGCGCAGCGCCTGCGCGACGACGCCGTGACGGAAGTCGTCAATCGCGACGACAACCAGCGTCCGGCGCCGGCCGTCCAGGACGGCCTCTATCTCGTGCCGAAGGTGATCGAGTAAGCATTCGACGACAAGCGCGCCGGCCAGCGCCGCGCGCCACCCAGAATTCCCAGGAAAACCACTCAATGCACGCAAAAAGCCTGACCGAACTGCGCGCCGCGCTCGCCGCCAAGGAATGCTCGGCCGTCGAGCTCGCGCAGCTCTACCTGAAACGGATCGACGCCGCGCGCGACCTGAACGCGTTCGTCCACGTCGATGCCGACCTGACCCTCGCGCAGGCGAAAGCTGCCGACGCGGAGCTCGCGCGCGGCGCGGGCGGCGCGCTCACCGGCCTGCCGATCGCGCACAAGGACGTGTTCGTCACGCGCGGCTGGCACTCGACCGCCGGCTCGAAGATGCTCGCGAACTACGCGAGCCCGTTCGACGCGACCGTCGTCGCCCGCCTGCAGGCGGCCGGCATGGTCACGCTCGGCAAGACCAACATGGACGAGTTCGCGATGGGCTCGTCGAACGAGAACTCGGCGTTCGGCGCGGTGAAGAACCCGTGGGACACGAACGCCGTGCCGGGCGGCAGCTCGGGCGGCAGCTCGGCCGCCGTCGCCGCGCGTCTCGCGCCGGCGGCAACCGGCACCGACACCGGCGGCTCGATCCGCCAGCCCGCGTCGTTCGCGGGCGTGACGGGCATCAAGCCGACCTACGGCCGCGTGTCGCGCTACGGGATGATCGCGTTCGCGTCGTCGCTCGACCAGGGCGGCCCGATGGCGCAGAGCGCGTCCGACTGCGCGCTGCTGCTGAACGCGATGGCCGGCTTCGACGAGCGCGACTCGACGAGCCTCGATCGCGACGACGAAGATTTCACTCGCCACCTCGGCCAGCCGTGGGCGGCCGGCAACGATGCGGGCAAGCCGCTCGCGGGCCTGCGCATCGGCTTGCCGAACGAGTATTTCGGCGACGGCCTGGCCGACGACGTACGCGCGACGATCGACGCGGCACTGAAGCAGTATGAAGCGCTCGGCGCGACGCTCGTGCCCGTGTCGCTGCCGAAGACGGAGCTGTCGATCCCCGTGTATTACGTGATCGCGCCGGCCGAGGCATCGTCGAACCTGTCGCGTTTCGACGGCGTGCGTTTCGGCCACCGCGCCGCGCAATACGGCGACCTGCTCGACATGTACAAGAAGTCGCGCGCGGAAGGCTTCGGCCCCGAGGTGAAGCGCCGGATCCTGGTCGGCACGTACGTGCTGTCGCACGGCTACTACGACGCGTACTACCTGCAGGCGCAGAAGATCCGCCGCATCATCGCGAACGATTTCCAGGAAGCGTTCAAGACCTGCGACGTGATCATGGGCCCGGCCTCGCCGACGGTCGCATGGGATCTCGGTTCGAAGGGCGACGATCCGGTGCAGATGTATCTCGCGGATATCTACACGCTGTCGGTGAGCCTCGCGGGCCTGCCCGGCATGAGCGTGCCGTGCGGCTTCGGCGCGGGCGCGAACGCGAAGCGCCCGGTCGGCCTGCAGATCATCGGCAACTATTTCAACGAAGCCCGGATGCTGCAGGTCGCCGACGCGTTCCAGCGCGCGACCGACTGGCATAAGCAAGTTCCGGCAGGGGTGTAAGCACATGGCTACTCAATGGGAAGTCGTTATCGGTCTCGAGACGCACGCGCAACTGTCGACCGTCTCGAAGATTTTCTCGGGCGCGTCGACGCAGTTCGGCGCCGAGCCGAACACGCAGGCGTGCCCGGTCGACCTGGCGCTGCCGGGCGTGCTGCCGGTGCTGAACCGCGGTGCGGTCGAGCGGGCGATCCGCTTCGGCCTCGCGATCGGCTCGACCATCGCGCCGCGCAGCATCTTCGCGCGCAAGAATTACTTCTACCCCGATCTGCCGAAGGGCTATCAGATCAGCCAGTACGAGATTCCGGTCGTGCAGGGCGGCCAGATCACGATCCAGGTGCCCGCCAACGAAAAGGCCGGCAAGGAAGCGTACGAGAAGACGGTCAACCTGACCCGCGCGCACCTCGAGGAAGACGCAGGCAAGTCGCTGCATGAAGACTTCGCCGGGATGACCGGGATCGACCTGAACCGCGCAGGCACGCCGCTGCTCGAGATCGTCACCGAGCCGGAAATGCGCAGCGCGGCCGAGGCCGTGGCCTATGCGAAGGCGTTGCACGGGCTCGTCGTGTGGCTCGGCATCTGCGACGGCAACATGCAGGAAGGCTCGTTCCGCTGCGACGCGAACGTGTCGGTGCGACCGGTCGGCCAGGAGAAGTTCGGCACGCGCGCGGAAATCAAGAACCTGAACTCGTTCCGGTTCCTCGAGGAAGCGATCAACTACGAAGTGCGTCGCCAGATCGAGCTGATCGAGGACGGCGGCGAAGTCGTGCAGGAAACGCGCCTCTACGATCCGGACAAGCGCGAGACGCGCTCGATGCGCAGCAAGGAAGACGCGCACGACTACCGCTACTTCCCCGACCCCGACCTGATGCCGCTCGTGATCGGCCAGGACTGGATCGAGCGCGTGCAGTCCGGGATGCCCGAGCTGCCGGCCGCGATGCAGCAGCGCTTCGCCGAGCAGTACGGCGTGTCCGCGTACGACGCGGGCGTGCTGACGTCGAGCAAGGCGATGGCCGCGTATTTCGAGTCGGTGGTCGCGAAGGCCGGCGCCGCGAACGCGAAGATCGCCGCGAACTGGTTGATGGGCGACGTGTCGTCGCAGCTGAACCGCGACGGCATCGAGATCGACGCGATCCCCGTGTCGGCCGCGCAGCTCGCGCTGCTGCTGCAGCGCATCGCCGACGGCACGATCTCGAACAAGATCGCGAAGGAAATCTTCGCGACGATCTGGGACGAGAAGCCGGACGACGAAGGTGCGGCCGACCGCATCATCGACGCGAAGGGCCTGAAGCAGATCTCCGACACCGGCGCGCTGGAAGCGATCATCGACGAAGTGCTCGCGGCGAACGCGAAGTCGGTCGAGGAATTCCGCGCGGGCAAGGAAAAGGCGTTCAACGCGCTGATCGGCCAGGCGATGAAGGCGACCAAGGGCAAGGCCAATCCGCAGCAGGTCAACGAACTGCTGAAGAAGAAGCTCGGCTGAGCATGAGCGCGCGCCTGAACCGCGCTTGACGACGGGCCGCCCCGAACCAGTTCGGGGCGGCCCGTTGCGTTTGGCGGATGCGTTATCGTATGCGTCACACCGTCCAACGGAGGAACGAATGGCGAAACAACCGTCGCTCGACGATTTCCGCGTGCCTTATTTCACGCGCGAGAAGGAAGCCGCCGCATTCAAGCTCGATGCGTTCGACCCGGCCGCGAAGCCGTTTTCGTCCGGCTCGAAGGATGACGACCGCGAACGGCTGTCGGTCGTGTCGACCGAACTCGACGTGCAGCAGGAGCGCCTGCACACGCAGCAGAAGAAGCGCGTGCTGCTCGTGCTGCAGGGGATGGACACCAGCGGCAAGGACGGCACCGTGCGCGCGGTGTTCCGCGAGGTCGATCCGCTCGGCCTGCGCGTCGTGTCGTTCAAGGCGCCGACGCCGATCGAGGCCGCGCACGACTTCCTGTGGCGCGTGCATGCGCAGGTGGCGGCCGCGGGCGAGCTCGCGATCTTCAACCGCAGCCATTATGAAGACGTGCTCGTGCCGCGCGTGCTCGACCTGATCGACGCGAAGGAATGCGAGCGCCGCTACCGGCAGATCCGCGATTTCGAGACGATGCTGGTCGAGAACGGCACGACGATCATCAAGTGCTTCCTGCACATCTCGAAGGACGAGCAGCGCGAGCGGCTGCAGGCGCGCATCGACGATCCGACCAAGCACTGGAAGTTCGACATCTCCGATCTCGACGCGCGCAAGCACTGGGACGCGTACCAGTCCGCGTACCGCGACGCGCTCGCCGCGACGTCCGCCGAGCATGCGCCGTGGTACGTGATCCCGGCCAACTCGAAGACGCACCGCAACGTGATGATCGCCGAGCTGCTGCTGCGCACGATGACCGACATGAAGCTGGAATTCCCGCCGCCGAAGCCCGAGCTCGAAGGCGTGAAGATCCGTTAAGCTGCCACCCTGTAAAACATCGAACTGAACGGAATCCGACATGATGCGAGTGATTACCGCCAACCTGAACGGCATCCGCTCCGCCGCGAAGAAGGGCTTCTTCGAGTGGCTCGGCGAACAGAACGCCGATTGCGTGTGCGTGCAGGAAATCAAGGTCTCGGCCGACGACCTGCCGGCCGAATTCGTCGAGCCGCACGGCTTCAAGAGCTATTTTCACCACGCCGAGAAAAAGGGCTACAGCGGCGCGGGCGTGTACAGCCGCCGCGAGCCCGACGACGTGATCATCGGCTTCGGCAGCAGCGAATTCGATGCCGAGGGTCGTTATGTCGAGGCGCGCTACGGCAAGCTGTCGGTCGTGTCGGTGTACGTGCCGTCCGGCTCGAGCGGCGAGGAGCGCCAGCAGGCGAAGTACCGCTTCATGGACGAGTTCATGCCGCACCTTGCCCAGCTCAAGAAGAAGCGCGAGGTGATCCTGTGCGGCGACGTGAACATCGTCCACAAGGAAATCGACATCAAGAACTGGAAGAGCAACCAGAAGAACTCGGGCTGCCTGCCGGAAGAGCGCGAGTGGCTCACGAAGCTGTTCGACGATGTCGGCTACGTCGACGTGTTCCGCACGCTCGACCCGCGCGCCGAGCAGTACACGTGGTGGAGCAACCGCGGCCAGGCGTATGCGAAGAACGTCGGGTGGCGGATCGATTACCAGATCGCGACGCCGGGCGTCGCCGGCACCGCGAAAAGCACATCGATCTTCAAGGACATCAAGTTCAGCGACCACGCGCCGCTGACGGTGGACTACGACTACAAGAAGTGATTGCCGGCGCCGCGCCGCGCGCGTAGCGCCCGAACCCGCCGTTCGCCGGATGCAGAACGGGCCGCATGTCGAACATGCGGCCCGTTTCATTTGGGGCGGCGATCGTGCGGGCCGCCCGGCGGTGGCGCTTATTGCTTGATCGATGCCATGTCGATCACGAACCGGTACTTTACGTCGCTCTTCAGCATCCGCTCGTAAGCGGCGTTGATCTGCTGCATCGGAATCGTCTCGATATCCGACGTGATCCCGTGCTCCGCGCAGAAGTCGAGCATTTCCTGCGTTTCCGCGATCCCGCCGATCAGCGATCCCGCGAGGCGGCGGCGCTTGAAGATCAGGTTGAACACCTGCGGCGACGGATGGTCGTGCTCCGGCGCGCCGACGAGCGTCATCGTGCCGTCGCGCTTCAGCAGGTGCAGGAACGGGTTCAGGTCGTGCTGCGCGGCGACCGTGTTCAGGATGAAGTCGAAGCTGTTCAGGTGCGCGTTCATCTGCGCTTCGTCCTTCGAGATCACGACTTCGTGCGCGCCGACGCGCTTGCCGTCCTCGATCTTCGACGGCGACGTCGTGAACAGCACGACGTGCGCGCCCATCGCGCGCGCCAGCTTCACGCCCATGTGGCCGAGGCCGCCGAGCCCGACGATGCCGACCTTCTTGCCGGGGCCGACGTTCCACTGCCGCAGCGGCGAGTAGGTCGTGATCCCCGCACACAGGAGCGGCGCGGCGCCGGCCGGGTCGAGCGTCTCGGGCACGCGCAGCACGAACGCCTCGTCGACGACGAGCTGCGTCGAGTAGCCGCCGTAGGTGACGTCGCCCGTCACGCGGTCCTGGCCGTTGTAGGTGCCGACGAAGCCGTTCTCGCAATACTGCTCGAGCCCGTCGGCGCAGCTCGGGCAGGTGCGGCACGAATCGACGAGACAGCCGACGCCGACCAGCTCGCCGACCTTGAAGCGCGATACCTGCGGGCCGGTCGCGGTCACGCGGCCGACGATTTCATGGCCCGGCACGACCGGGTAGATCGTGTTGCGCCATTCGTTGCGCGCCTGGTGCAGGTCCGAGTGGCAGACGCCGCAGTAGAGGACGTCGATCTGGACGTCGAGGTCGCGCAGCGCGCGACGCTGGAATTCGAACGGGGCGAGCGGCGACTGCGAATCGGTTGCCGCGTAAGCGTAGGTGGTGCTCATGCAGGGGGCTCCTTGGCCGGGAAAACATCCGGCGAAACGAACTGCCGTCGCACCCTATGGCGATGCGGCGAGGCAGGACGTCATCGTAAGGAGCACGGCGCCGCGATGAAATACACGAAGGTCTGGAAGATTTGCCTATTCCTCTCGAACTGCGTGCAAACGGCCGCCAAAACGCATTCAAGATGCTACATTGCGAGCCAGATTCTCTTGCCGGACAGGATGACGCAGATGAGCTTCGAGCCCCTTTTCGCCGACACGGGCGACCGCGTGCAGCGCCGCATGGTCGAGCTGCACACGCGCCTCGCGCCGAACGAGGGCGACACGCTCGCGGCGCTCGACGGCGTGCGTTTGATTCGCGTGAGCCGTCCGGGGCCGCGCATGCCCGTGCTGTACGAGCCGAGCATCATCGTCGTGTGCCAGGGGCGCAAGCTCGGTTATCTCGGCGACCGCTCGTTCGTGTACGACGCGCAGCAATACCTGGTGCTGTCGGTGCCGCTGCCGTTCGAATGCGAGACCTTCGCGAGCGCGGAGGAGCCGTTTCTCGCGATCTCGATCCGCGTCGATCTCGCGGTGATCGCCGAACTCGCGATCCTGCTCGACGAGACGCTCGGCGCGGCCGCGAGCGAACCGCTCGGCGTCTATTCGACGCCGCTCGACGCGCCGCTGGCCGATGCGGTCGTGCGGCTGCTCGAAGCGCTGGCTTCGCCGCACGACACGCGCGTGCTGGGCCCCGCGATCATGCGCGAGATCGCGTATCGCGTGCTGACGGGCGCGCAGGGCGACGCGATCCGCGCGGCGCTCGTGCAGCAGCATCACTTCGGCCGCATCGCGAAGGCGTTGCGGCGCATCCATGCGGAGCTGAGGGCCGACCTCGATGTCGAGACCCTGGCGCGCGAGGCCGGGATGAGCCTCGCGGTGTTCCACGCGCACTTCAAGCACGTGACGGCGACGTCGCCGATGCAGTACGTGAAGGCCGCGCGCCTGCACCAGGCGCGGCTGATGATGGTGCAGGACGGCGTCGGCGCCGGTACGGCGGCCGCGCGCGTCGGTTATGCAAGCGCGTCGCAGTTCAGCCGCGAGTTCAAGCGGCTGTTCGGCCGCAGCCCCGGTGACGAAGTGCGCTGGATGCGCGAAATCGGGATTCGCCCGGCCGTGGCCGATACGGACGCGTAGCGTCCGGCGTCAGCCGGTGGCGCCGCGCCGCACGACCTTGCGCCGCTGCGCGCTGATGCCCGCGTAGTCGGGCAGTGAGTCGACACGCTTGCCGATCGCCTTCGCGTACAGCGGCATCAGGTCCGGCAGCCGGTTCAGCAGATCCTGGCGCCGCGCGGTGCCGTACGGGTGCGTGTAGATGAAGCCCGTGGCCTTGTTCGCGCGCGTCGCGGCCGCGAGCTTGTCCCAAAGTGTGATCGCCGCGCGCGGATCGAAGCCCGCGCGGGCGGCGATGTCGCCGCCGATCACGTCGGCTTCGGTCTCGTCGGTCGGGTCGTAGTGGAGCGACTGCAGGCGCTCGCCGAGGTTCAGCGCCTGCGGCAGCGGATCGCCGACGCCGAACAGCGGCGGCAACGCGGCGGCGCGCAGCGAAGTTTGCGATGCCGCGCTGAAGTTGCTGCGCGCATGTTCGCGCAGCGCGTGCGCGATGCCGTGCGCGGCCAGCACACCGAGTTCGTCGTCGTTCAGCCGGAGGCGCTCGAGCAGGCCGCCGTACACGAGCACCTTGCCGCCCGGCAGGCAGGTCAGGCGGATGTCGCGCGAGCGGATCACGTTCACGTCCCACGCCCAGTTCTTCACGCGATCGTTCCACTTCACCGAATACGGCGCGAGCTTCGCGACGATCGCGCGCAGACGTTTCACGCGCGGCTGGTTTGCCGGCAGCAGGCGGTTGCTGTCGGCGGCCGCCTGCACGATCTGCGCGTATTCGCTCGCGGTGAGCTGCTCGAGCAGCGGCGACGGGATCAGCGTGCGGAATGCGATCGCATTGCCGTAGCGGACCTGCTGCGGTGTCGGCGTATAAGCCTTCGTCGACGCGGCGGCGCCGGTCGGCTGCGCGGGTTCGGCGGTGGCCGGCTGGGCGGGGGCGGCGGAAGTCGACGTTGCCGGCGGTGAAGCCGGTGCGGCGGCCGGCGCGGAG
>NZ_QOBB01000227.1:0-10869 GCF_024704855.1 Burkholderia sp. HAN2018
GCCTGTGGCTGCTCGCGGCGCTGGCGATCGCCGCGGCGGTCGCGGCGCCGCTCGCGGTGCTCGTGGCCGCCGCGTTCGACGCCGATCTCGCGCACTGGCGGCATCTCGCCGAATTCGTGCTGCCGCAGGCGCTCGTCAATACGCTGCTGCTGCTCGCGGGCGTCGGCACGATCGTGTCGATCGTTGGCACCGGCTGCGCGTGGCTCGTCACCGCATACGACTTTCCCGGCCGCCGCGTGCTCACATGGGCACTGCTGCTGCCGCTCGCGGTGCCCACCTACATCGTCGCGTTCGCGTATCTCGACCTGCTGCACCCGATCGGCCCCGTACAGGGCGCGGTCCGCTGGCTGCTCGGCTTCGACAGCCCGCGCCAGTTCCGCCTGCCCGACCTGCGCTCGCTGCCCGGCGCGATCTTCGTACTCGGTTTCGTGCTGTATCCCTATGTTTACCTGAGCACGCGCGCGATGTTCGTCACGCAGTCCGCGAGCCTGCTCGAAGCCGCGCGCACGCTCGGCGCGGGACGCATCGCCACGTTCTGGCGCGTCGTCGTGCCGCTCGCGCGGCCCGCGATCGCGGTCGGCGTGAGCCTCGCGCTGCTCGAAACGCTGAACGATATCGGCGCATCGGAATTCCTCGGCGTGCAGACGCTGACGGTATCCGTCTACACGACATGGATCACGCGGTCCGATCTTGCCGGCGCAGCACAGATCGCGCTCGCGATGCTCGCGATCGTCGTGGGCATGATCGTGCTCGAACGCTACGGGCGCCGCCGCCAGCGCTATGCGCACGGCCGGCGCATGCGGCCGATTGCGCCGCGCCGCCTGACGGGCACGGCCGCATGGGGCGCCGCCGTGCTCGGCTGGCTGCCCGTGCTGCTCGGCTTCGGCGCGCCGGCCGCGTATCTCGCGGTCGAGACGGCCAAGCGGCTGCATCTCGTCGGCGGCGTGTCCGCGCAACTGATGACGGGGCTCGCGAACACGCTGACGATCGCCACCGCCGCCACCGTCGCGACACTCGCGTGCGGGCTCGTCGTCGCATGGGCCGCGCGCGCGCAACGCGACAGCGCAGGCGCGGGCCCGGCCCGCGTGTGCGCGAGAATCGCGAGCCTCGGTTATGCGGTGCCCGGCACCGTGCTCGCGATCGGCCTGCTGATCCCGTTCGCGGCGGCCGACCGGCTGTTCGGCGCGGCACTCGGCCGCGACGGGCTGCTGCTGATGGGCTCGGCGGCCGCGCTCGTGATCGCCTACACGGTGCGTTTTCTCGCGATCCCGACCGGCAGCATCGAGGCCGGCCTCGCGCGCATCCCGCCGTCGCTGGAACAGGCGGCGCGCTCGCTCGGCGAAACGGCCGGCGGCACGCTGCGCCGCGTGCACCTGCCGCTGCTGCGGCCCGCGCTCACCACGAGCGCACTGCTGGTGTTCGTCGACGCCATGAAGGAATTGCCGGCGACGCTGCTGCTGCGTCCGCTGAACTTCGACACGCTCGCCACCTGGCTGTATGCGGAAGCGGCGCGCGGCACCTACGAGGAAGGCGCAGTCGCCGCCCTCGCGATCGTGCTGGCCGGGCTCGTGCCCGTGATCCTGCTCGCCCGCACCCGCCACAAGATCGGAGCCTGACACCGTGAACCTGCTCGAACTCGATGACCTCTGCCTCGCCTACGACACGCCGCACGGCCGCCGCACGGTGGTCGACGGCCTGAGCCTCGCGCTGCCGCGCGGCGACATCGGCTGCCTGCTCGGTGCGTCGGGCTGCGGCAAGACCACCGTGCTGCGCGCGATCGCCGGCTTCGAACCGGTGCGCATGGGGCGCATCGTGCTGGACGGCGCGCCCGTTGCGGCGCCGTCGCTCGACGTGCCGCCCGAGCGGCGCCGCATCGGCATGATGTTCCAGGATTACGCGCTGTTTCCGCACCTCAGCGCGGCCGACAACGTCGCGTTCGGTTTGCGGCGCATGCAGAAGACCGAACGGCGCATGCGTGTCGCGGAAATGCTCGATCTCGTCGGCCTCGCCGATTCCGGCAGCGCCTATCCGCACGAGTTGTCGGGCGGCCAGCAGCAACGCGTCGCACTCGCCCGTGCGCTCGCGCCGTCACCGGAACTGCTGCTGCTCGACGAGCCGTTCTCGAATCTCGACGTCGATACGCGCGAGCGGCTCGCGTTCGAGCTGCGCGACATCCTGAAACGCACGGGCCACACCGCGATCCTCGTCACGCACAACCAGGCGGAAGCGTTCGCGATCGCCGACCGGATCGGCGTGATGAAGGATGGCCGGCTCGCGCAATGGGATACGCCGTACGCACTGCATCACCATCCGGCCAGCCCGTTCGTCGCGGATTTCGTGCGCCGCGACGCACTGGCCGACGAGCGCGCACGCGCACTGGCGCGCGGCCGCTGAACCCGCGGGCGCGCTGCACGCCCGCGCCGTTTCATTGCCGCGCTACGCCGGCTCGGCAAGGTCGCGCACGGGCAGCGCGGTCGAATACTTGATCTGCTCCATCGCGAACGACGAGCTGACGTCGAACAGCGGCACCGTACGAATCAGCTGCTTGTAGACGCGGTCGTAATCGTCGATGCCGGCCACCACGACGCGCAACAGATAGTCGGTCTCGCCGCTCATCCGGTACACCTCGACCACTTCCGGCATGTCGCGCACGGCCTGCGTGAACCGCTGCGCCCATTCCTCGGTGTGCTGGTTCGTCCGAATCGCGACGAACACGGTCGTGCCGACCCCAAGCTTGCGCGGATCGCACAGCGCGACCTGCGCGCGAATCGCGCCGGTTTCCTTGAGCCGCTGCACGCGCTTCCAGCACGGCGTCTGCGACAGGTTCACGCGCTGTGCCAGTTCCGCGATCGGCAGCGTGGCATCCGCCTGCAACAGCTCCAGCAGCTTGCGATCGATGGCGTCCATTTCTCCAGTCCCTCGTAGATAGAAATTTATTCTATTCATCCTGCACAACGGGGAACAATATGAAAACCGCCTCGCCGCGTCGACCGGTATAAATACCGATCCGGTACGCGCGCGGGACGGGTGAGTCCGCCGGCACGCGGCACGCTCCAGACGAAACAGGCGATCCCGCCCGTCAAGGTGGGATCGCCTGGCGTTCCTGCACGTCGCGGCCGGCCCGATGCTCACGCGCCGGCCGGCGCGCCGCTCAATACGCGACCGTCGCGATCTCGCGCACGAAGCTGCCTTGCTCGAGCGCATCGACGAACGCGACCGCGTAGTCTTCCGTCGAGATCCTGCTGTTGCCCTGCGCATCCACGATCAGCTTGCCGACGCCCGTGCGGAACGTGCCCGTGCGCTCGCCCGGAGCGATCATCGCGGCCGGCGCGAAGAACGTCCAGTCGAGATCGTCGACCGTCTTCAGGTAGCCGAGCGCATCGCGGTGCGCGAGCGCCTGCGCCTTGTACGCTTCAGGAAAGCCTTCGCTGTCGACCAGCTGCTTGCCCGGCGCGACTTCGAGCGAACCCGCGCCGCCCACCACCACGAGCCGCTTCAGGCCCGCCTGGCGGGTGCCGGCGACCAGCGCTTTCGCGGCCGCGACGACCTTCGCTGCATCGTCCTGCTTCGGGCCATACGCGCTCGCGACGACGTCATGACCCGGCAGCGCAGCCGCGATGCTGGCCGCGTCGAACAGATCGGCCGCCTTCGCGGTGATGCCGTCGCCAGCCGCGCCGGGATGGCGCGACAGCGCGGTCACGCGATGGCCGCGTCGCACGGCTTCCGCGGCAATGCGCGAGCCAATCGTGCCGGTGGCACCGAACAGCGCGATATTCAGGGTACGTTGCGTCATGTCGATTCTCCAGTAAGCAAAATATGTAACAAAGTCAATTACAGATAAGACCGAAAAAAACGGGGCAAAGCCCCCGTTGCGCCGGTCGCCGCGCAAACGCGCCGTCCGGCTTCCTGCCCTGCCGCCGGTTACGCGCCGGCGCGCGCCTCATGTTGCGTGCGCTGCTCCAGATCCAGCACGTCGGCCGTGACGTCGGCCAGCGTGCGCGTAGCAAGCGAGGCTTCCATCGCGCGCTGCGCGTCGCCGATGTAGTCGGTCAGCGCGCCCTGGATGTGCCGCCCGACGAGACACGCGGGATTCGGCGCCTCGCGGTGCAGCGCGAACAGCTGCGCATCGTCGACCGCCCGATATACGTCGAGCAGCGTGATCGCGCCAGGCTCGCGCGCCAGCAGCGCACCGCCGCCCGCGCCCAGCTGCGACGTGGTCAGCCCGGCGGCCGCCAGCATCGACAGCAAGCGGCGGATCAGCGCCGGATTCGTGTTCACGCTGCCCGCGATGATGTCGGACGATAGCGGCACGCCCTCCTGCATCGACAGCAAGGCAAGCACGTGGACGGCAAACGCGAACCGGCTGCTGGTATTCATTCCTCACTCACTTGACGACGCCGGCCCATCCTGCGGCCGGCGACATGTGTAACTATCATAATTACATTTCGTGGATCATGCAAGCTCGCGTCACTCTCCGCTCGCGGGCTTGGCGCCCGACGCATTCTGCTGGCTCCACTGCTGCAGCTTCTTGCCGGCTTCGGCGATCTTCGCGCCGGCTTCGGAAGCCGCATGCGCGACGACCGCGGAAGCAGCCGCGTCGATCTGCGCCTGCGCGGCGGAGGCGAGGCCGCTCGCGGACAGCGGCGGCACGGCCGACGCCGCGGACGCGATGCCGGCCTTCGCGGCGTTGATCTGCTGGTTGACGGTGCTCGCCACCTGGTCGAGCGCCTTGGCCGCATTGTTCGCGGCATCGGCGGCCGCGCTCGCGGCCGTATCGGGTTGCGTGACCGGCGCACCGGACTTCTCGCAGCCCGCGAGCAACAGCAGCGCACCGGCGGCCACGGCCGCCAGTACGGACCCGGGCACGCGACGCGCCCGCGATGTCTTCATCTTCATCAGCAATCTCCGGCCGCGCGTGGCGCGGCCTCGTGGTTGGACCGACGTCGATGATACCGCCTGTTGAACAGGGCCAATCACGCCCCGCCATTAAAAATGGCTTTCAATTTCGGACTCGTCTGATTCAATCGCACACGCGAGGACTCTAAAGTGGGCACGCTTCAACCCGCTTCGGACGTGCCCCCTTTTTCTCATGGATTTCCTCGTCGACTGGCTCATCGCCCTGGCCGCGTTGCTCGCCGCCACCCTGTTCCTGTGTCTGCGCCCGCGGTCGGCGCACCGCCTGGCCGAATCCGGGCGCCCGCGCCGCGTCGCAACCGCGCGCCTGCTCGCGCAGGCCGTGATCGGCTTCTGGACCGCCGCGCTGATCGTCGCGCAAGGCATCCTCGGCCCCGACGGCGACGGCCAGTCGCTCGCGGGCTTCGCGGCGCTCGCGTTCGCCGCGCTCGGGCTGACAACCGTTGCCGCCTACTGGTCGGCGTGCGCGCTGCGGCTGCGCCGGCCGCCCCAGCTGTTCACGCGCCACTAATGCGCCACTAACGCGCCGGTTGGTGCGCCGCCGCGCACCATCGCGCACCACGCCGCATCAACCGACTCGTCACGCGCACCAGTTCCGTACGCGCCGCACCACGTGCGTGCATCAGGCATCGCGCTCGGCTCGCATCGGTCACGCCCTCTTCCCGTGCACGATCCATCGGAATGCCTCACCACGCGGCGCACGGGCACCAACTCCATGCGACGGCTCACCAAGTTGGCTCGATATTTGCATTCCTTGCCCGTTTTTTGCGCAAGGAAGCCACGGCATGGATGGTCTGAAATCCGGCGTCGACTCACTGTTCCTGTTGATCGGCGCCGTCATGGTGCTCGCGATGCACGCGGGCTTTGCTTTTCTCGAACTGGGCACGGTCCGCAAGAAGAACCAGGTCAACGCGCTCGTGAAGATCCTGGTCGACTTCTCGGTGTCGACGCTCGCGTATTTCTTCATCGGCTACACGATCGCGTACGGCGTCGAGTTCTTCGACGACATCGGCACGCTGTCCCAGCACAACGGCTACGCGCTCGTGCGCTTCTTCTTCCTGCTGACCTTCGCGGCGGCCATTCCCGCGATCGTGTCCGGCGGCATCGCCGAGCGCGCGAAGTTCAATCCGCAGCTCGTCGCGACGCTGATCATCGTCGGCTTCATCTATCCGTTCTTCGAAGGGATCGCGTGGAACGAACGCTTCGGCCTGCAGGCCTGGCTCGCGCACGCGTTCGGCGCGCCGTTCCACGATTTCGCGGGCTCCGTCGTCGTGCACGCGTTCGGCGGCTGGGTCGCGCTGCCGGCCGTCCTGCTGCTCGGCGCGCGCCACGGCCGTTACGCGAAGGACGGCCGGATCGCCGCGCACCCGCCGTCGAACATCCCGTTCCTCGCGCTCGGTGCGTGGGTGCTCGCGGTCGGCTGGTTCGGCTTCAACGTGATGAGCGCGCAGACGCTCGACAAGATCAGCGGCCTCGTCGCCGTGAACTCGCTGATGGCGATGGTCGGCGGCACGCTCGCCGCGTGGATGGCCGGCCGCAACGACCCGGGCTTCACATACAACGGGCCGCTTGCGGGCCTCGTCGCGGTATGCGCGGGCTCCGACGTGATGCACCCGATCGGCGCACTCTTCACGGGCGCGGCCGCCGGCGCACTGTTCGTCGCGATGTTCACCTGCGTGCAGAACAAGTGGCGCATCGACGACGTGCTCGGCGTATGGCCGCTGCACGGCATGTGCGGCGCGCTTGGCGGCCTCGCGGCCGGCGTGTTCGGCCTGCCCGCGCTCGGCGGCCTCGGCGGCGTGTCGTTCATGTCGCAGCTCGTCGGCACGCTCGGCGGCATCGCGATCGCGACCGCGGGCGGCACGCTCGTGTACGGTGCGCTGAAGGCGACCGTCGGGCTGCGCCTCGACCGCGAAGCCGAGTTCGACGGCGCGGACCTGTCGATCCACCGCATCTCGGCGACGCCCGAACGCGATTGAGCCCCTGACGAACGCCCGGCTCGCCATTACGTTTTCAATTCAAAAAACTTTCATCGAGCGTCCTTACACTTCCGTCCAGTTTTCAATTTGCCTTCGCGACGCTTGCCGAGCGCCTGCTTCGCGAAGGCCATTCTTCCAACAACTGAAACTGGACTCCACATGCCCGCGTTGCCCAATGCTTCCCGTCGTCAGGCCCTGAAGATCCTCGCCGGCGCGCCGATGCTTCCCCTTTCCGGCCTCGCGCTGCCGGCCCTGCTGACGGGTTGCGGCGGCGACGACAATCCGGCGTCGACGCCGGCCCCGGTCGCCGCCGCGTACACGTCGGCGACGTTCTCGGCGATGGCCGCCCCGACGCTCGACAACGCGGCCGCGATGGCCACGACGACAGTCGGCTCGACGCTGTCGGTGTCGTTCTCGGACGGCTCGGCGCGCAACTTCAAGCTCGCGTACCGGCCGTTCTTCGTGACGGGCGACATGGTGCCGGACGGCAAGGGCGGCACGACGCTCGCGGGCGGCTACTACGACATCAACAACCAGCCGATCATCGACCGCTCGGTTGCCGGCAAGGAGCGCCAGTTCTATTCCGACTGCCCGGACGGCAGCTCGCTGCTGACGCTGAAGAACGCGAACGTGCCCGGCGTGAAAGGCAACACGGTGTTCGCCGTCGTGCAGTTCGAATACACGACGCGCGACCAGGCGAGCGCATCGCAGTACGGCCAGCTGCCGTCGCCGATCGCGGTGCTGACGCTCGACCAGGATCCGGCCAACGGCGCGCTGAAGGTCGTCAAGTACCACAACGTCGACACGTCGAAGGCGCACGGCCTGTGGATCACGTGCGGCGCGAGCCTGTCGCCGTGGGGCACGCACCTGTCGAGCGAGGAGTACGAGCCGGACGCGACCAAGGCCGCGACCGACGCGCAGTTCAAGGCGTTCAGCAGGAACACGTTCGGCGACGAGACGAAGGCGAACCCCTACCACTACGGCCACCTGCCCGAGATCACCGTGAATCCCGACGGCACGGGCACCGTGAAGAAGCACTATTGCCTCGGCCGCATCTCGCACGAGCTGATCCAGGTGATGCCGGACCAGCGCACCGTGATGATGGGTGACGACGCCACCAACGGCGGCCTGTTCATGTTCGTCGCCGACAAGGCCGCCGACCTGTCGGCCGGCACGCTGTACGTCGCGAAGTGGACGCAGACCTCGTCGGCTGGCGCCGGCACCGCGACGCTCACGTGGATCAGGATCGGCCACGCGACGAGCGGCGAAATCGAAGCGCTCGCGAACACGTTGAAGGCGTCGGACATCATGGACCTGGTGACCACCGACCCGAACGATGCGAGCTACACGAAGATCCACTTCGGCGGCAAGTTCAACTGGATGCGCGTGAAGCCGGGGATGGAAAAGGCGGCCGCGTTCCTCGAGACGCACCGCTATGCGGCGCTGCTCGGCGGCAGCATGGGCTTCACGAAGCTCGAAGGCACGACCGTGAACGCGAAGGACAAGATCGTCTACACGGCGATGTCGCGGATCGAGACGTCGATGGTCAAGGGCAATGCGGCGTCGCGCGACGTCGCGGTCGACAAGAAGATCGCCGCGGGCGCCGTCTATGCGCTGAACCTGAAGGGCAGCCAGCGCGACACGACGGGCAGCGCGATCGACAGCGAATGGGTGCCGGTCGACATGGGCGCGCCGGCCGCGCTCGTCGGCGAGGATCTCGCCGCGGCCGACGGGCTCGGCAACCTCGCGAACCCGGACAAGATCGCGAACCCGGACAACCTGAAGTTCTCCGAAAAGCTGCGCACGCTCTTCATCGGCGAAGACTCGGGCATGCACGTGAACAACTTCCTGTGGGCGTACAACGTCGACACGAAGTCGCTGGTGCGCGTGCTGTCGTGCCCGGCCGGCGCGGAATCGACGGGCCTGCACGCGGTCGACGAGATCAACGGCTGGACGTACATCATGAGCAACTTCCAGCACGCGGGCGACTGGGAATCGCCGCTGCACGACAAGGTCAAGCCGACGCTCGACCCGCTCGTGCGCGCGAACTTCAAGGACCGCTTCGGCGCGAGCGTCGGCTACCTGACGGCCGAGCAGACCAGCATCAAGCTCGCGAAGGCCTGACCGGGCCGCGCGAGGAGGCGCCACCGCCGGCCGGGATGTCCCTGACCGGGCGTCCCTAACCGGGCGTCCCTTTCTTCATCACCGATCATTCGTCGGCGCTCCACGCCGTTTGATGCGCGATGCCCAGTGCGGGCATCGCGCTTTTTTTTGCGCGTGCGAATCGCGTCAGGCGCACGCGCGAGCAGACGCCGAGCGGGTGTAAACGGGGGGTTTCGACGATCGGGGGATAATACGGGCCTGACGCGTCCGGGCGGGCGAGCAGAAAAACGGGCAAAAAAAAGCGCCACGGAGACCGTGGCGCTAAAAAAGTTCTAGCCATTCCGAGGGCCGTGCTAGAACCTGAGAGACTGCGCGAAACATCGTTGCCGGTTAAACTCTTGAAACGATGTTTCGAAAACGTGAGACATTCTTTCCGTTTCCGCCCGACAAGTCAAGCGGTATTTGCACCGGTTCATGCACTTTCTGGCAACGCTCATTTGAGCGTTTTCCTAATAAACCAAGGGTGAACCCGTAAAATCTCATCCAATGACCGGTTCACCCGCGGAACATGCATCCTTTGACAATAGTCCTACAATACCAACAAAATTGAAATCGAGTTTCGGAAATAGAGAGAATCCCTCGTGTCGACCACTGTAACCCCTCCCGCGTCGCGGGACCGTGAATCCTCGCCCGACGAAATCACCGCCCTCGCCCGCGGCCTCGCCGTCCTGCGTCGCATCGCGGCTGCCGACGCGCCCGTCAGCAACCGCGAGCTGACCGAACTGACCGGCATCCCGAAGCCGACCGTCTCGCGCATCACCGCGACGCTCGTCAGCGCCGGCTTCCTGTTCCAGTTGCCCGACAGCGAGCGCTTCGTGCTCACCGCGTCGGTGCTCGAACTGAGCCACGGCTTCCTGCGCAACTTCGACATCCGCGCGCGCTCGCGGCCGTTCATGATCGAGCTGGCCGAACGCACGTCCCTGTCCGTGCACCTCGCGGTGCGCGACCGGCTCGACATGGTCGCGATCGACGTAATCCGGCCGCGCTCGGCCGTGCTCGTCACGCGTCTCGAGATCGGCTCGCGGATGGACATCGCACGCACCGCGGTAGGCCGTGCGTATCTCGCCGCACTCGAGGACGACGAACGCCGCCTGCTGCTCGAGTCGCTGCGCACCACGGCCGGCGACGACTGGCCGCACGTGTCCGCGCGCCTGACCCCCGCGCTGGACGACGCAATGCGCGACGGGTGCGCGATCGCGATCGGCGAATGGCGCGAGGGCCTGAATGCGGTGGCGGCCGGTTTCGTCGGCCCGTCGGGGCAGCGCTATTCGGTGAATTGCGGCGGCGCGTCGCACCAGTGCCCGCCCGAATGGCTGCACGAACACGTGGTGCCCGCGCTGCACGAATGCATCGCGAAAATCACCCGCGAGATCGGCGGCGCACCGGCCCGGCGGCACGCCGTGTAATCGATTCGTCATCGTCCAATTGCGTTCTGTAACGACCGTAACCCGTTGAAAGATAGTCCACTGGACTGTAACGGGGACGGGACGTAGGATCATGCCCATCGTCGCGCCGCCTTCGCGGTGCGCACCGCTCTTTTCCCGCGCAGGCCGGCGGGGCCCCGGACCGAGCCGGGCGCCCCGTCCCGGCACCGCCCGCCCACGCGCAGCCCAGCAGTCCGATTTCCGGCACGCCGCGCCGTCTTCCTGACAGAACACGATGGATAACGAACAAAAGCCCACGCCTCCTTCGAACGACCCCGCGTCTCCCGCCGCACGGCGCCCGCGCCGCACGCTGATGGCCGGGGCGCTCGCGGTCGTCGTCATCGGCGGCCTGCTGTGGTGGCACCCGTGGAACCGCACGCCGGCGGCCG
>NZ_QOBB01000228.1:0-10830 GCF_024704855.1 Burkholderia sp. HAN2018
CGCGGGCCGGCGCCCGAACGGGCGGATCGCGATCGTGCCGCCGGCACCGTGAAAAAGGACAAGAAGGCGGCAGCCAGACCGAGCGCGGCCGCCGGCAAACGCGTGGCGGCCGCCAAGCCGGCACGCAAGAAGAAGCCGTAACGGCTTTGCAGGCGCGCGACGCGCGCCCCACCCGCCGCCGTTATTCGCCGATCTCGAGCGCCTGCGCGACAGCCTCGATCCGCGCGCGATGCACGGCCTCCCGGATCTTCTCCGTGTCGTTGCCGATGCCGCGCGCGATCGCGCCGGCATCGACGCTGCGCGCGGCCGCGAGCGCGACACGCAGCCGCTCGGCCTGCGGATACGGCTGCGTATCGAGCCCGAGCCGCCCGCGCGCATCCGATTCACACGCCTGCAGCATCTCGGCGAAACGCGCCGGCTTGCGCAGCGCGTCGCTGCGCTCGAACAGCCGCACCAGCGCGGCCGCACCCATCTCCATCACGCGATGCAGGTTGCCGTGCTCGCGCGCGACCACGAGCGCGAGATCGCGGCATTCGTTCGGCACGCGCAGCCGTTCGCACAACGGCTTGAGCAGGTCGACGCTGCGCCCCTCGTGGCCGATATGGCGCGGCAGCACGTCGGCAGGCGTCGTCGCCTTGCCGAGATCGTGCGTGAGCGCCGCAAAGCGCACCGGCAGCGAATAACCCTGCTTCGCCGCATGGTCGACGACCATCATCACGTGCACGCCGGTGTCGACCTCCGGGTGGTAGTCGGCGCGCTGCGGCACGCCCCACAGCGCATCGACTTCGGGCAGGATGCGCGCGAGCGCGCCGCACTCGCGCAGCACCGCGAACATCCGCGACGGTTTCACCTCCATGAGCCCGCGCGCGATTTCCTGCCAGACGCGTTCGGGCACGAGCGCGTCGACCTCGCCCGCGTCGACCATCCGCCGCATCAGCGCGAGCGTTTCGTCCGCGACCGTGAAGTCCGCGAACCGCGCGGCAAAGCGCGCGATGCGCAGGATCCGCACCGGATCCTCGACGAACGCATCGCTCACATGGCGGAACACGCGCGCGCGCAGGTCGGCCTGCCCGTCGAACGGGTCGATCACGGGCCCGACCAGCTCGCCCTCCGGGCTCACCTCGCGCGCCATCGCGTTGATCGTCAGGTCGCGCCGCGCGAGATCCTCGTCGAGCGTCACGTCCGGCGCGTAATGAAACTGGAAGCCGTGATAACCGGCCGCCGTCTTGCGCTCGGTGCGCGCGAGCGCGTACTCCTCCTGCGTCCGCGGATGCAGGAAGACCGGGAAATCCTTGCCCACCGGCCGGAAACCCTGCGCGGCCATCTGCTCGGGGGTCGCGCCCACCACCACGTAGTCGCGGTCCTGCACGGGCACGCCGAGCAATTCGTCGCGGATCGCACCGCCTACAGCGTAGATGTTCATGGCTGCGGTTCGAATTCGGCGATCACGTTCGTTTCACGGCGCGCGGCGTCGATCCAGCGCTGGACGGCCGGCAGCGCCGTCACGCGGGCCGCATAACCGGCCGCGTCCGGCGACAGGCCCGGCGCGTACGTGTTGAAGCGCATCACGACGGGCGCGTACATCGCATCGGCAATCCCGAATTCGCCGAACAGGAACGGCCCGCCCGACGCCTCGAGGCACGCGCTCCACAACGCGTCGATGCGCGCGACGTCGGCGAGCGCATCCGGCGTCGCACCGCGCCCCGGCATCGATGCACGCACGTTCATGCCCATCTGCGTGCGCAGCGCCGCGAAGCCCGCATGCATCTCGGCCGCGACGCAGCGCGCATGCGCGCGCTCGAGCGGATCGGCCGGCCACATCGGAAACTGCGGATAGCGTTCGGCGAGCGTCTCGGCGATCGCGAGCGAATCCCAGATCGCGACGCCGTGGTCGTCGATCAGGCACGGCACCTTGCCGGACGGCGAATACTCGAGGATGCGTGCGGCCGTGTCGTCGTGGCGCAGCTCGATCGCGATCTCGTCGAACGGGATGCCGAAATGCGCGAGCAGCAGCCACGGACGCATCGACCACGACGAGTAGTTCTTGTCTCCAATGACGAGTTTCATGACGGTGTTCCGGAAAACGAGAAGGTGAAAAGGACGAAGCTGAACGAAGGCACCCGGGCCGGCCTAGCGGCGCGAGCGGAACCAGTCGAACCGGGACCGCTGCGCGGCCTGGCCGAGATACGCGGGCGCGATGCTTTCGAGACTCGCGGGCGAGATCCCGAGCTCCGGCGCGAGCGGCCCCGACAGCACGTTCGGCACCGACATCGTCGCGAGATTGTCGCGCGTGAGCACGGGCTCGCCGGGCAGGCATTCGAACACGCTCGCCTGCAGCCGCGCGAGCGCGTCGGGCAGCCGCACGATGCGTGCCTGCCGGCCGACCAGCGTGCCGCAATAGCGCACCAGCTGCTCGAGCGTGTAGACGGTCGGGCCGCCGAGTTCGTAGGTCTTGCCGTGCGCGGCCGCGAGATCCAGCGTGTTGACGAACGCACGCACGACATCGCCGACGAACACGGGCTGGAAGCGCGCGTCGGGCATCGCGAGCGGCAGCACGGGCATCGTGCGCTGCAGGTTCGCGAACGTGTTGAGGAACGCATCGCCGGGGCCGAACACGACCGACGGGCGGAAGATCGTCAGCGCGAGCGAATCGGTCGCCGCGATCGCATGCAGCGCGGCCTCGCCGTCGCCCTTCGAGCGCTGGTACATGCTCGCGCCATGCGAATCGGCGCCGAGTGCGCTCATGTGCAGCACGCGCTGCACGCCCACCTCGGTGCAGGCGGTCGCGAGCGCGGCCGGCAGCGTGACGTGCGCGCGCTCGAAGCCGGGCCCGTACGGCGTACCGCGGCCGCCGTGCAGCACGCCGACGAGGTTGATCGCCGCGTGCGCACCGGCGACGAAGCGCGCGAGCGTGCGCGTGTCGAGCCCTTCGAGCTCGACGATTTCGACCGGCAGCATCTGCAGGTGGCGCGCATGGTCGCGCCGGCGCGTGCCGATCCGTACCTGCTTGCCGGCGTCGATCAGCGCATTGACGAGCCGGCTGCCGATGAAGCCGGTGCCGCCCAGCAGCGCGACGGTCTGGCGATCCATGGTCGGGACCTCTAAGGGGCTGTTCACGCTAATAACGGGCTTGCGCTGGCCCCCAGAAGGGCCGAGCGCAAGGATTGCGACGAAACGAATACTCGACGTATTCGCGAGGAGCATGACGCGGCGATCGGCCCTTCCGGGGGTCAGCCCCACGCATGATTTTTTTCCAAACAGGCGAACGTGCCTTGCCGGCCGCATTGCGGCCGGCAAGGCACGTTCGCAAGCCCGTTATTAGCGTGAACAGCCCCTTGAACACTGCCGCGTCTCGCGCGGCAGTGTGAAGAGTGCGGATCAGGGCGAGATCATGCCCAGACGCTTCTTCAACGACTGTGGTTTGCCCTCGAAGAGCGCCGCGTAATAAACGGTGTTCGACAGCACGTTCTTCACGTAGTCGCGCGTCTCGTTGAACGGAATCGTTTCTGCGAAGATCGCGCCTTCGACCGGCTGCGTCAACACCTGGCGCCACTGGCGCGGCCGGCCCGGGCCCGCGTTGTAGCCGGCCGTGGCGAGCACCGGCGAGCTGTCGAAGTTGTTGTAGATGTCCGCCAGATACCAGGTGCCGAGCTGGATGTTGGTATCGATGTCGTGCATCTGCGTGCGCGAGATCGTGCCGAGGCCGAGCTTCTTCGCGACCATCTGCGCGGTGGCCGGCATCAGCTGCATCAGGCCGCCCGCGCCCACCGACGAACGCGCGCTCGTGATGAAGCGCGACTCCTGGCGGATCAGGCCGTACGCCCATTCGGTGTCGAGGCCCGTCGACTGCGCGTAGCGCTCGACGATGTTGCGGTACGGCGACGGGTAGCGCAGCGTGAAATCGTGCTCGGCTTTCGTGCGGTCGGCCGTGTTGACCGTTCGGTCGAGCAGGTCGACACGCTTGCCGTACTCGGCGGCCGCGAGCAGCTGGCGATCGGTCATCCCGCGCAGCGGCCAGTTCCATTCGCGGTTGCCCTCGAGGCGCAGGTTCAGCGCGTAGAAACGCTGCGCGAGCGCGAAGCCCGGAATCTTGCCCATCGCGTCGATCTCGGCGTCGCTCACCTTCGTGCGCGGCGGGATCGTCGTGCGCTGGCCGAGCTCTTCGCCGGCGAGCTGCCCGTAGAAGTTGTACTGCCCGGCGACCTGCTCGAATTCCTGGTTCGCCTGCAGCGTGTCGCCGCTCTGCTTGAGCGCGCGCGCATGCCAGTAGATCCACGCCGGATCGTCGCGCAGCGACGGCGGCATCTGCTCGATCGACCAGCGCACCATCGGCCAGTTGCCGGCGAGCAGCGCGGCGCGCGTGCGCCATTCGTAACCCGGGTTCGACAGCGGCGCATTCGCGGATTTCGCGTACCAGACCGACGCGAGCGGCGAGCGCTTGATCGCGCCCTGGTAGCCGATCGCGCCCCACGCGATCGCCTGCTCCTGTTTGGTCAGCGAAGGCGCGACCGTCGTGAGCATGCCGGCGGCCGCGTCCGGATCGTTGCGCGCCATGCGGCCGAGCGCGATCAGCGCGAGCTGGTGCGACGTCGCGTCGGAGCCGACGCCGCGCGCGAGGTACAGCGGCGGCGCGCTCGTCGCCTGGTCGAAGCCGACCGGACGCGCACCGAGCGCGTCGACGATCTTGCCGCCGAGCGTCGTGTAGTTCTGCTCGTACGCGAGGCGCGCCTGCTGCCACACGTCGTCGCTCGTGAACTGCTGGTTGACCGTGAGCGCGGTGATCAGGTCGACGCATGCGTCGCCGTAATTCTTCGGCTCGACGAGCAGCGCGCGTGCCGCATCGGCGACGTTCTCGCCGCGCGCCGCGCGCGATTCGAGCGCATAACACTTGACCTGCGTGTCGTCGTCGAGCACGAAGCGCTTGTATTGATCGTCGAAGTTGCGCCAGTCGTGGCGTGCGCCGAGCACGAGCAGGTAGTCGTTGCGCAGGCGGTCGGCGATCGCCTGGCCGTCGTAGCGCTGCAGGAACGACTGCACGGGCGCGTCCGGCGCATCCACGCGCGCGCGGCCCGTCGAATCGAACAGCTGCGGCTTGATCTGGAAATACTCGACGTAGGACGGTACCGGATAGTTCGGAATCATCGACGCGAGCTGCGCGGCTTTCGCGGCGTCGTTGCGGCGCGCGGCTTCACGAAGCTGCACGAAGGTCTGGTCGTCCCCGGCGGCCGTATCGTCGTTCGGTGCGGCGCACGCGGCCGTGCCCGCGACGAGCGCGGTGGCCGAAAGCGTCAGCGCGACCGCGCGATATACTCGGAAAAGGCTGTTCGACATCGTTTTGAATGGAGCACGAAGTGAGCGAAAGCATAGCACGCAACCCTGTGCCGAACCCGAAGGTTGCGCTACGCAAAACGCTGTCCGGCGCGCGTCGCGACGCCGCGTCGCAACCCGCCGCGAACGCCGCGCTCGACGCGCGGCTGCGCACGCTGCTCGAGCGGCTCGCGCCGCGCACGGTCGGGTTCTACTGGCCGCTGCCGGGCGAATTCGACGCGCGCGATGCGGTGCTCGCCTGGTGCGCGGCCGGTGCCGGCCGGCGCGCCGCGCTGCCCGTGATCGGCGAGCGGCACACGCCGCTCGAGTTCCATGCATGGGACACGCACACGCCGATGCGCGAAGGCCATCACCGGATTCCGGAACCGGCGTCGGGAATCGTCGTCGTGCCCGACCTGTTGCTGATTCCCTGTGTGGGATTCGATCCGCAGCGCTACCGGCTCGGCTACGGCGGCGGCTATTACGACCGCACGCTCGCCGCGTGGCCGGGCAGCCAGCCGCCCGTGACGGTCGGCATCGCCTATGAAGCGTGCCGCGTCGACGCACTGCCGGCCGAAGCGCACGATCTCGCGCTGCGCTGGATCGTGACCGACGGCGCGCTCTACCCGGCCGCCGGATGATGCGGCGGGCGGCGCGGCGTCCGTCGTCGCACGCCCGTCAGCGCATTGCCGCGCGCCACCGCCGGCGCAACCCCGGCCCGACCCCGGTCCAACCGCTTACAGCGACGCCGCCGCGCGCGCGGCCGTGTCGTACAGGCCCGACGCGTTGCGCAGCAACTGCGCCGCGTCGCCGATCTGCTCGTTGGTGAGCCCGCTGTCCTTCAGCGTCTCGATCAGGCAGTGCTCGCGCACCTCGCGGTACTTCAGGCACAGGTCGCGGCCCGCGTCGGTCGCGAAGAAGAACACTTCCTTGCCGTTCTTCTCGCTCTTCACATAGCCGCGGGCGATCAGTTTTTTCAGCGCATAGGTCGCGACGTGCGTATCCTCGATATTGAGCACGAAGCAGATGTCGGCGAGCTTCTTCTTGCGTTCACGGTGGCTGACGTGATGCAGCAGCGACACCTCGACCGCCGTCATGTCCTTCGCGCCGGCCGCCGACATGCAGCGCACCATCCACCGGTTGAACGCGTTGCCTGCCATGATGAGCCCGTATTCGAGCTCCGACAGCTCCGCGCTCGAATCGGAAACGAGGTGTTCGGATGACACGATCTTGGTCGCAGGACGCTTCATGTAAAGACGGAGCAAGCCGGATGACAGGGTGTGCCGAGTGTACGCCAGAAGCCCGGACATCCGGGCTAGGCGAAAACGCTTATTGGGAAGTTGTCGATATTTTATTGACAATGTGCGCTAACATTGCCGTCCGAACCGTGCCAGTCCGATGACGCAACCCCGCATTTATCCGCTCGGCGATGCCGCCCTCGTCTGCGAGGTGCCGCCGCCCGCCACGCTCGATTGCCAGCGCCGCGTCTGGGCCGTTGCCGAGGTCGCGCGCGCGTGGCCCGACGTGGTCGACGTCGTGCCCGGCATGAACAACCTGACGATCGTGTTCGACGCGCTCGCCACGACGGCCGAATCGCTCACGCCGGCGCTGCGCGACGCGTGGGAGACGGCCGACGTCGAGCATGCGGACGGTCGCGAGGTCGAAATCCCGGTCGAGTACGGCGGCGCCGCCGGCCCCGACCTGGCGGCCGTCGCCGCCCATACCGGCCTGTCGGCCGACGAGGTCGTCGCGCGCCACGCAGCCGGCGCCTACGTCGTGTTCTTCGTCGGCTTCCAGCCGGGCTTCGCGTATCTCGGCGGGCTCGATGCCGCGCTGCACACGCCGCGCCGCGCGGCGCCGCGCCTCGAGGTGCCGGCCGGCTCGGTCGGCATCGGCGGCGCGCAGACAGGCATCTACCCGGCCACGTCTCCCGGCGGCTGGCAACTGATCGGCCGCACGTCGCACGTGCTGTTCGATCCGGCGCGGCCGCAGCCGACGCTGCTGCTGCCCGGCGACCGCGTGCGCTTCACCATTGCGGGAGTCGACGCGCGATGACCCAGAGCAACGCACCGGGCACCATCGAGGTGGTGCGGGCCGGCCCGCTGTCCACCGTGCAGGATCTCGGCCGCCGCGGCACGCGCCATCTCGGCGTCGCGCAGGGCGGCGCGCTCGACAGCCTCGCGCTCGAGGTCGGCAACCGGCTGGTCGGCAACCGTCCCGACGCGGCGGCCGTCGAAATCACGATCGGCCCGGCCGCCTTCCGCTTCACGCGCGCGACCCGCATCGCGATCACCGGCACCGAGTTCGGCGCCACGCTCGACGGCCGGCGCGTATATTCGTGGTGGAGCCTGCCGGTCGAGGCCGGGCAGACGCTCGTGCTGCCGGCCGCGAAACGCGGGATGCGCGGCTACCTGTGCATCGCCGGCGGCATCGACGTGCTGCCGATGCTCGGCTCGCGCAGCACCGATCTCGCGTCGCGCTTCGGCGGCCTCGGCGGCCGCGCGCTGCGCGACGGCGATCGTCTCCCGGTCGGCGTGCTTCCGGCCGGGATGGGCTGCCTCGCGGCCGATGCGCCCGAATTCGGGGTAAAGGCGCCGGCGTGGTGCGCGTTCGCGCGCGTCGACGAGCCGCCGCGCCGCCACCGCCCCGCGCATGCGCCGTGGGCGATGCCCGTGCGCGTGCTGCCGGGCCCCGACTACGCGTCGTTCGCCGCCGATGCGCAGCAGGCGTTCTGGGACGAGGAATGGCTCGTCACGGCGAACAGCAACCGCATGGGTTATCGGCTTGCGGGCGTCGAACTCGTGCGCGAGCGGCCGGCCGAGCTGCTGTCGCATGCGGTGCTGCCCGGCACGATCCAGGTGCCGCCGAACGGCCAGCCGATCGTGCTGATGCACGACGCGCAGACCACCGGCGGCTACCCGAAGATCGGCACGGTGATCCGTGCGGACCTGTGGAAACTCGCGCAGGCGCGGCTCAACCTGCCGGTCCGCTTCGTGCGCACGACACCCGACGCCGCGCGCGCCGCCCTGGCCGCAGAACGTGCCTATCTGCGGCAGATCGACGTGGCGATCGACATGCGCGAGGAAGCGCGCCGCCGCGCCCAGTCGCGCGCGGCATGACAATGGCGGTAGCAGTACCGAAGGCAGTAGCAGCAAGGACGGGCCACGCAATCAGTGGACGAGGAACACCATGGAAATCGATCTGAATGCCGATCTCGGCGAAGGCTGCGGTTCGGACGAGGCGCTGCTCGACCTCGTCACGTCCGCGAACATCGCATGCGGGTGGCATGCGGGCGGCGCGAACGCGATGCGCGACTGCGTGCGCTGGGCCGTGCAGAAAGGCGTGGCGATCGGCGCGCATCCGAGCTTTCACGATCCGGAGAATTTCGGCCGCAAGGAAATGCAGCTGCCGGCCGGCGACATCTACGCGGGCGTGCTGTACCAGCTCGGCGCGCTGTCGGCGATCGCGCAGGCCGAGGGCGGGCGCATCGCGCACGTGAAACCGCACGGCGCGCTGTACAACCAGGCCGCACGCGACCCGATGATCGCCGATGCGGTGGTGTCCGCGATCCGCGATTTCGATCCGTCGCTCGCGGTCTTCGGGCTCGCGAACAGCGTGTTCGTCGCGGCCGCGCGGCACGCGGGGCTCGCCGCGGTGGAGGAAGTGTTCGCCGATCGCGGCTACCGCGCGGACGGCTCGCTCGTGCCGCGCAACCAGCCCGGCGCGCTGATCGACGACGAAGACACGATGATCGCGCGCACGCTCGACATGGTGCGCAGCCGTCAGGTGCGTGCGATCGGCGGCGAGTGGGTAATGCTCAATGCGCAGACCGTCTGCCTGCACGGCGACGGGCCGCATGCGCTGGTATTCGCGAAACGGATTCGCGCCGCGCTCGAGGCGGTGGGCGTCGACGTCGTCGCGCCCGGCATGCTGCAGGCCGACGAACGCACGTGACCCGGCCGGCTGCCTGATCCGTCGCACAAAAGAAAAAAGCGCCCTCGTGGCGCTTTTCCGTTGGCGCAATCGCTGCGGCTTCGCCGTCTGTCGATTCGCCCCCCGAAACCGTCTTTCGACGGTGACCGGAAAAATCTTCCGGATTAAAAAACGTCCGCCGCCGCCCGATCACTGCATTCCCCGGTCAGACGACGGAACGTTGCTTTATCTGCAAGTCGGCCTGCATGCATGTTTTGTACGACGATGATTGGCCCCGCCGTGCATGCAGACACTCCGCGGCCGGCACGTGCTTCACGTGCCGGCAACGCTAACCCCGCGCTTATTTCTGCTACCCCGTAGAACTTATCTATTCTTTTCATTTTTTCAACTTGTGGGGTGAAGAATAGATATTGGCAGAACGGGATGTCAATCGTTTTAAACGCTATTTTCCGACGATTCAAGGGTTTTCCTTATCGATTGCCGCCCACGCGCACGCGTTTCGCCGCGGGTGCGCGAGGCCAATCAAACAGGGGAAGATCGGTGCGGGCCGTCGGGCGCGATCAGTTCGCGTCGACCCGGTATCCTTGCTGGCGCAACAATTCGAGCACGCCGCGCGGGCCGCCCAGATGCAGCGCGCCGATCGCGACGAACAGCGGCCGGTTCGGTGCGGCGATTGCCGTCATCCGTGCAACGAAGCGGCGGTTGCGCTCGTACACGATCTTGTTGTCGATCGACGCCGACAACACCTTCGAACGCGCGAGCCGTTCACTCTTCGCGACGGCCCACGCCGAGATCGCATCGGCGTCGCCAATTCGCCACAGTCGGTGCAGCGCCTTGATGTCGTCGGCGTTCTGTGCGGGCGTCTGCACCATGTCCTGCGCGAGCATCTCGCGCTGCTCGGCGAGCGTCAGCCCGGTGAACGCGCGCATCTGTTCGGCGAGCGTCTCGAGCCCGATCACGCGGCCGCCCTTCTTCTTCAGGAACACGTTCTGCAACTGCGCCTCGGTGCCGTACTCGGTCTGCAGGCCGGCCGACAGCGAATCGTAGGTCTCGACGACGAGCGCCGCGAGCCACGGCCGCATCTTGCGGATCTCGGCGAGCGCGGCCGGGTTGCCGCGCAGGCGCGCCGCGAGCCGCTGCCACAGCGGATCCGGCAGCAGGCGCTGCAGGCACGGGTAGCGGCATACGCCGTACTTCGACACGTCGTCCTGGGATTCGAGCAGGTCGTCGGGCGACAGCTCGAGCGCGAGCGTCGGCGACGCGGCAAGCGCCGCGAGGATGCGCGGCCGGAACGGCTGCGCGCTCGGGTAATCGGACGGATCGCCCGTGTGCAGCGTGCCGAGCACGTAGAGCGTGACACGCCCCTTGGTCGCGACGTAGAACGGCATGCGCGCGGGCTGCACGCGCACCGCGCCGCTCGCGACCGTGCCGTTCGACACGGCGGGTGCGTGAAAGCCCGGCAGGCTCATGCCGGGCGGCGGGACTTGCGACGGATGGATCGGTGAGGTGGCCGGCGCGCGCCCTTCGGCGCGCGCGGATTCGACGGGAACCACGAGGCTGGCCGCCACGCACGCGCCGGCCAGCGCGGCG
>NZ_QOBB01000229.1:0-15363 GCF_024704855.1 Burkholderia sp. HAN2018
GGCTGCCTTCGTGGCCGGCGATGCCCGCGGCACCGGGCGGTGCCAATGTCGCGGCGCAGGCGGGTGCGCCGCCGCCGGGAGCGACGGTGCAGTGACGGATTGACGATTCGGGCCGTCCGTCCGGCGGCCGGCATTTGACGGGAACACGCATGGTGCGCATGGTTCGTTGGATCGCTTTCCTGGGCCTGGCCTGCGGCATCGCGTCCGGGGGCGCCGCCGCGCAGGTCGCGCGGGCGCCGGACGCGGGCGCGGCGCTGTCGATCGCGACCGGCAAGGGGGAACTGCTGTCGCTGCCCGAGCCCGCAACCGCGATGTTCGTCGCCGATCCGGCCATCGCGGACATCCAGGTGCCGTCGCCCCGTACCGTATTCGTGTTCGGCAAGAAGGCGGGCACGACCACGCTGATCGCGCTCGGCGCGAACCATCGTCCGATCCTGCGCAAGACGGTGATCGTGCAGGTCGACACGGCATCGCTGCAGGGCGTGCTCGACAGCCGCTTCCCGCAACTGAAGCTGTCGGTGTCCGGTGCGCCGGGCTCGCTGATGGTGTCGGGCAAGGTGCCGAGCGCGGCCGACGCCGACGCCGTGATGCAGTCGCTCACGCCGTACCTGCACGACAAGGAAAAGATCGTCAACCGGCTCACGCTGTCGCGCCCGATCCAGGTGAACCTGCGCGTGCGGGTGACGGAGGTGAGCCGCAACATCACGCAGCAGCTCGGCATCAACTGGAGCTCGCTGGGCGGGGCCGGCAACTTCGTCGGCGGGCTGTTCAACGGGCGCACGCTGTTCGATCCGACGACCAGCCTGTTCAACCTGTCGCCGACGGGCGCGTTCTCGGTGCTCGGCGGGTTCCGCGCGGGACGCTGGTCGATCGACGTGGTGCTCGACGCACTCGATCAGGAGGGCCTGATCACGATGCTCGCCGAACCGAACCTCACCGCGATGTCCGGCGAGACCGCGAGCTTCCTCGCGGGCGGCGAGATTCCGATCCCGGTCGCGCAGGCCGGCTCGTCGACCGGCGCGATCACGGTCGAGTTCAAGCCGTTCGGCGTGTCGCTCGATTTCACGCCGACCGTGCTCGCCGACAACCGGATCAGCCTGAAGGTGCGGCCGGAAGTGAGCGAGGTCGATGCGAACAACAGCGTGACGACCGGCGGCGTCAAGGTGCCGGGGCTCACGGTGCGGCGCGTCGAGACGACGGTCGAGCTGTCGAGCGGGCAGAGCTTCGCGATCGGCGGGCTCCTGCAGAGCCAGACGGCCGACACCGTGTCGCAGATCCCGGGGCTCGGCCGGCTGCCGATCATCGGCCGGCTGTTTTCGTCGAAGAACTTCCAGGACAACAAGACCGAAGTGGTCGTCATCGTCACGCCGTACATCGTGCAGCCGGCCGGGCCCGGCCAGCTCGAGCAGGCGATCGACACGGTCGCGCGGCCGAGCAGCGACCTGGAGTTCGCGGTGCAGCGCAACCTGGGGCTCGACCTGCTGTCGGGCGATACGCCGCGCCTCGTCGGCGCCGCGGGCTTCGTGTACTGAACCGGAGGCGCGCCCATGCGAACCCGATCGATCGTTGCCGCACTGCTGCCGCTGGGGCTCGCGGGCTGCCTGTCGGCGCCGCCGCCGGTCAACCTGCCCGATGCGCGGACGATCGGCTTCGACGGCGCGCGCGCGGTGCCGCCCGATTGCGCGACGCTGATGCAGCCGTCGCATCTCGTCGACGCGGGGTACGCGCGGCCCGGTGTGCCGTTCGGCTGCGCGACCTACTCGAACCTCGCGGCGATGCTCGCGCGGCCGGAGGATCTCGTCGCGCCCGTGCCGTACGGCGGCGCGGACGCGCAGGCCGCGGCCGACGCGGTGCGCCGCTACGTCGAGGACCGCGTGAAGCAGCCGACGCCCGGCAAGACGCTGACGACCGGCTCGCCCGGCCATTGAACCGACCCGGATGCCATCACGATGCCGCCCATGAACCTCCTCGATCGCCAGCACACCCGGCGCGCCGCGTCCGCGGGAGCGGCCGATCTCGTCGCGGTCGTCGCCGATCCGGGCAGCGAGGACGTGATACGCCGCGTCGCGCAGGAGCTGTCGATCACGCGCACCCATCTGCAGGCGGGCACCTGCGACGATGCGATCCGGCTGCTGCAGCAGTACGAGCGTTCGCCGCGCCAGCTCGTCATCGACGTGTCGGATTCGGTGCTGCCGGTGTCGGACCTGATGCGGCTCGCCGACGTGTGCGACCCGTCGGTGCGCGTCATCGCGATCGGTACGCAGAACGACGTCGGGCTGTTTCGCAACCTGCTCGGCATCGGCGTGCAGGACTACATCGTCAAGCCGCTGACCGTCGAGTTGATGCGGCGCGCGCTGACGGCCACGGAATCGGTCGTCCAGGCGCGTACCGGCAAGGTCGTCAGCTTCGTCGGCGCCCGCGGCGGCGTCGGCGCGACCACGATCACGGTGAGCCTCGCGCGCTTCCTGGCGGGCGAGAAGCGCCGCCGCGTGGCCTATGTCGACCTGAACCTGCATGGCGGCGGCGCGAACTCGATGTTCGGGCTGTCCAGCAACAACGGGCTGATCGAACTGCTGAACATGGGGCAGCGCCCCGACGACGCGTTGTTCGAGCGCATGTTCGTCACGAAGGGCGACCGGCTGCACGTGCTGTCCGCCGAGCTGGCGTATGGCGCCGACACCCCGGTGGGCGACGAGGCCGTCGCGCGCCTGGTCGACATGCTGAAGGACCGCTTCCACTACGTGCTGTTCGACGTCGGGAGCGGCGCCGGGAAGCTGCTCGAGGACGCGCTCGTCGCGTCCGATCTCGTCCATGTCGTGGTCGACCGCTCGGTGCATGCCGCATACGAGGCCGCGCGGCTCGTGCGCTTCGTGCGGGAACTGCCCGGCGAGCGGCTGCTGTCGATGGTGCTGAACAACCCGCTCGCGCCCGTCGCGGGCCGTGTCGAGCCGGTCGATTTCGAGGAGGCGTTCGGCGGCGCGCCGCTGCACGAACTGCCGCACGAGCCGCAGACGCTCGCCGTCGCCGAGAATCTCGGCGAGCCGATCGACGGCGCGAAGCGGCACGGCTTCGTGGATCAGATCCGGCAGCTCGCGAACGGCATCACCGGCGAGCCGATGGCCGTCGCCGAGCCGTGGTATGCGCGGCTCGTCAAGTGGAGGAAGGGATCGTGACGTTCGGTACCCGCAACCGGCCGCCGGCGAACCCCGTGTCGGCCGCGACGCCCGCCGTGGCGCACGAGCCGGCACCGGCTCCAGCTCCGGCGGAAGCACCTGTGCCCGCGTCGGCATCGGCCCGTGCGCCCGTGGCGGCCGATACCCACGAGGCGCTGATCCGGTCGAGCAAGTTCGATGCGATCCGCCACGCGGTGTTCACGTCGATGAACATGTCGGCGGCGCTGATGAAGACGCGCGACGAGGTGCGCGCGGGCATCGAGCAGGTGGCCGCGCACACGGTCGAGCGCGAGCGCCTGAAGATCACGGCCGGAGAGCAGGTGCTGATCGTCGATGCGATCCTGAACGACATGTTCGGCGTCGGGCCGATCGAGCCGCTGCTGGCCGACGACACGGTCACCGACATCCTCGTCAACGGGCCCGACCAGGTGTACGTCGAGCGCGCGGGCCGGCTCGAGCTCACGTCGCTGAAGTTCCGCGACGACGCGCACGTGGCGAGCGTCGCGCAGCGGATCGCGGCGGCGGTGGGGCGGCGCGTCGACGAGAGCAGCCCGATGGTCGATGCGCGGCTCGCCGACGGCAGCCGCGTGAACGTCGTGCTGCCGCCGATCGCGATGCGCGGGCCATCGATCTCGATCCGCAAGTTCGCGAAGCGCGACATCACGCTCGCGCGGATGGCGCAGCAGGGCAACATCTCGCATCCGATGCTGCAGGTGCTGAAGGTCGCGTGCGCGTGCCGGCTGAACATCGTGATCTCGGGCGGCACCGGCTCGGGCAAGACGACGCTGCTCAACGCGCTGTCGCAGCATATCGAGCAGCACGAACGGATCGTGACGATCGAGGATGCCGCCGAGCTGCAGTTGCTGCAGCCGCACGTCGTGAGCCTCGAGACGCGCCCGGAAAATACCGAGGGGCTCGGCGGGATCTCGCAGCGCGATCTCGTGCGCAACGCGCTGCGGATGCGGCCCGATCGCATCATCCTCGGCGAGATTCGCGGCCCCGAGGCGTTCGACGTGCTCCAGGCGATGAACACGGGGCACGACGGCTCGATGACGACGATTCACGCGAATTCGCCGCGCGACGCGATCAGCCGGCTCGAGAGCATGGTCATGATGGCGAACGCGAACCTGCAGCTGCTGTCGATCCGCCGCCAGATCGCGAGCGCCGTGCACCTGTTCGTGCAGATCGAGCGGATGCGCGACGGGGTGCGGCGCGTGACGCGGATCACCGAGATCGTCGGGATGGAAGGCGAGGTGGTCATCACGCAGGACCTGTTCGTGTTCCGTCAGGAAGGCGACACGACGCGCGATGCGGTGAAGGGTGTGTTCGAGGCATCGCCGTTGCGGCCGGGATTCGCGGCGCGTGCCGCGTATTACGGCGTCGAGGATGCGCTCGCCGAGGTCTTCCGGCAATGAGGGCCGCCGACCTGTTCGCGGTGGGCGGGTTCGTGACGATCCTCGCGATCGGGCTCGTGCTGTCGTCGCTGTTTGATCGCGCGAGCCATCACCCGGCGCAGCGCATCCGCGCACGGATGCGCAAGCTGTCGCCGTCGCTCGCCGGGCACGCCGGGCACGCGTCTGCCGCGCCCGGCGTCGCGCTGTTCAACCTCGAGCGCCGCCAAGGGCGCCTGCGCGCATGGCTGCAACGCCGCGTGACGCGGGTGCGCGCGGTAGGCGGCAACGGCGGGGTGAGGATCGTCGTCGCGAGCACGATCGCCGGTGCGATCGCGGCGATCGTCGCGGTGAAGCTGATCGGGCCGCCGGACTTCCTGCGTCCGCTGATCTATGCCGGGTTGCCGCTGGTCGCGATGCGCGCCAGCTACCGTGCGCTGGTCGACCGCTTCCGGGTGCGCTTTCTCGAAGCGTTCCCGGACGCGATCGACGTGATCGTGCGGGCCGTGCGCGCGGGCATTCCGGTCACGCAGGCGATCGGCATGGTCGGCGACGGCGCGGCCGAGCCGGTGCGCGCGACGTTCCGTTCGATGGGCGACAGCCTGCGCGTCGGCGCGGATCTCAAGGACGTGCTGACGCAGGCGGCGGACCGGCTGATGATCGCGGACTTCTCGTTCTTCACCGTCTACCTGCTGCTGCAGCGCGAGACCGGCGGCAGCCTCGGCGAAACGCTCGACGAGCTGTCGAGCATCATCCGCACGCGCCGCGACATCCGCCTGAAGACCCGCGCGCTGACCGCCGAAGGGCGCATCACGACGAACATCATTTCGGCGGTGCCGTTCGTGATGATCGGCGCGCTGTTCCTCGTGAACCGCGACTACGTGATGCTGCTGTTCTCGACGCACGCAGGGAACACGATGCTGACGATCGCGGCCGGGTTGCTGACGGTCGGCCTGCTGGTGATCCGCAAGATCTCGAAACTGGATACCGCGCGATGACGATGTCGATACTGGCCGCCCGCGGCTTCGAATTGCTGCTGTTGCTCGCCTGTGTCGCGGCGGCGCTCGGCAGACCCGGCGGCGGCACCCGCCAGCGGATCGCCGCGCGTGTGCGGCAGGCTGCCGGGCAGCACCCGCCGGCACCCGTGACGGGGTGGCTGCAGCCGGGCGGCGTTCGCCAGGATCTGACGCGCCGGCTCGCGCAGCTGGGCGAACGGCTGCCGGTGCTCGACCCGATGCAGCGCGTGAAGCTCGGCCTGCAACTGACGCGCGCGGGTTTTCGCGAGCGCCGCGCGGTGTCGTCGATGATCGGGATCAAGCTGAGCTGCGGCGTGCTGTTCGCATGCGGCGCGATCGTGTTCAGCCCGCTGATTCCGCGCTTCGGCGAATACTTCGTGATCCGGGCGCTGGCGATGGTCGCCGCGTTCGTGATCGGCGTGATCGTGCCGGAATACGTGCTCGGCGCGATGATCCGGCGGCGGCGGCGGCTCATCGCCGCGTGCTTTCCGGACGCGCTCGACCTGCTGGTGATCTGCACGATGGCCGGCAACAGCCTCGCGTCGGGCATCCGGCGCGTCGCACACGAACTGTCGCGCATCTGCCCGCCGCTCGCCGACGAGCTGACGGTGTGCGCGGACGAGCTCACGCTGAGCGGCGACGTGTCCGCGACGCTCGCGCATTTCGCGACGCGCGTCGATTTCACGTCGGCGCGTTCGCTCGCGACGACGCTTACGCAGTCGCAGCGCTTCGGCACGCCGATCACGCAGGCACTGCGCACCCTGTCGCGCACCGAGCGCACCGAGCAGATCGTCGCGCTCGAGGAACGGGCCGCGAAGCTGGCGCCGAAGATCACGTTGCCGATGATGCTGTTCATCCTGCCGACGGTGTGCCTGATCGCGGCGGGCCCGGCGGCGATTCGCCTGCTCGAGGTATTCAGATGACACGATCCGTCGTACGTGCGTTCGCGCTCGCGGCCGTGCTGCCGGTGCTGGCCGGCGGCTGCGCGCCGGGCATCCAGACGCGGCCGGTGCTGTCGCACAAGAGCGACGACCCGCAGGCCGAGCTGCGCATCGCGGACAGCGCGCTCGCCGGCGGCAACGTCGATCTCGCATCGACGCTGTACGAGAAGGTGCTCGCGAAGCATCCCGAATCGCTTGCGGCGCGCCTGGGGCTCGGCGACGTCAACTATCGCGCGGGCGACCTGGAGCGCGCGCGGATCCTCTACGACGAGGCGCAGCGGCAGGCGCCCGCGGAGCTCGGCCCGCGGCTCGGGCTCGCGCGCGTCGCGTTGCGGCAGCGGCGTCTCGACGAAGCCGCGCAGCGCTATCGCGACCTGCTGGCCGCGCAGCCGAACCATCCGCTCGCGGCGGAAGGGCTCGGCACCGTGCTCGACCTGCAGGGGCGTCATGCGGATGCGCAGGTCGTGTATCGCGACGCGCTGCGCGCGCACCCGGACGCGCAGGGGCTGCGCGTCGACCTCGGGCTGTCGCTCGTGCTGAGCAACCGGCCGCGCGAAGGCGTGAACGTGCTGCTCGACGTCGCCGGGCTGCCGTCCGCGCCGTGGCAGGCGCGCCAGAACCTCGCGTTCGCGTACGGCGTGCTCGGCAATACCGATTCGGCGAAGAAGCTGCTGTCCGCGGATTTGCCTGCGTCGGCGGTGGCCGACAACCTGCGCTTCTACCAGGCGGTGCGCGCGCGGCTCGTGTCGCGCGGGGGAGGCGGCGGTGCCGGCGGTGCGCTGCCGATGTCCGGCGCGGCGCTGGAGCCGGGCGTCGCACCGCCGGGTGCGGGGGCCGCAAAATGACACGCGGGGCGACCGGCGCCCGCCGCGCGCGCGGCGTCGTGTCTCTCGAATTCGTGCTGATGCTGCCGTTCCTGCTGATGGTGCTGATCGGCATCATCGACACGAGCCTGATCCTGTGCGACAAGGCCGTCATCACGAACGCGAGCCGCGAGGCGGCGCGGGCCGGCGTCGTGCTGCGCGTGCCGATGCTGACCACGACGCAGATCGCGGGCATCGCGCAGAACGCGATGCAGAACAGCCTGATCACCGGCGGCACCGCGACCACCCCGGCGGTGACCGTGACGCAGGCGAACGGCACGACGTCGGGCACCGCGCTGACGGTGACCGTGACCTACACGTATACGGGGCTCGTGCTGGGTTCCGCGTTCAGCGCGCTCACCGGCCCGGTGACGGTCTCGGCGACTTCGGTGATGCTCTATGAATGACGTGTGCGCGACGCAACCCGCCGGCTCCGCGCGGCAGCGCGGTTCGGTCGCGTTGTTCTTCCTGATGTTCCTGATTCCGCTGCTGTCGTTCGGCGCGCTGGCGATCGACATCGCGTGGGTGGTCACGGTGAACAACCAGTTGCAGAACGCGGCCGATGCGGCCGCGCTCGCGGGGGCCGATGCAATGATGTCGCCGAGCGGCGGCGCGGTGAACTGGTCGCAGGCCGCGCCGGCGGCGAACGGCGTGATCGCGCGGAACTCGGCGGCCGGTGCGACGCTGTCGACCGGCACGGTCACCACCGGATACTGGAACGTGACGCGCAATCCCGCGTCCATGCAGCCGACGACCATCACGCCCGGCACCTACGACGTGCCGGCGGTGCAGGTCACCGTGTCGCGCGCGCCCGGCGTGAACGGCGGCTCGATTCCGCTGCTGCTCGGCGGGCTGCTCGGGATTCCCGGCGCCTCCGGCAGTGCGACCGCGGTGGCGGTGCTGGCGGCGCCGGGCGGGGTGGCGGCCGGCGCGCTGTTTCCGGTTGCGATCGACCAGTGCGTGTACAACCTGTACTGGAACGCCGCGACCAACCAGCCGCTGATCAATCCGCTGACCGGCCAGCCGTACGAGTTCTCGATCACGAACGGCCAGGTCTACGGCCTGCTCTGCATGGGCGGGCAGTGGACCTCGTTCCAGTCGACCGCGACCGACACGACGACGATGGGCAACCTGATGGTGACCGGCAACCCGACGGCGCTCAACATCGGCGACAGCATCAATCTCGCGACCGGCGTGAAGGCGACGCTCTATACGTCGGTGCCGGTCGGCACGACGGTGGTGCTGCCGGTCGTCACGCAGACCGCGACCAGCACCACCGTGCCGATCGTCGCGTTCGCGCCGTTCCATGTCGACGTGTCGCTCGGCGGCACGTACAAGTACATCCAGGGCCACTTCGTCGCCGGCGTGAAGATGTCGGGCTCAGGGACCGGCGTCGGGCCGTACTACGGCGTCTACGTGCCGCCGCGGCTCGCGTTGTGAGCACGCGGGCTGGCGCGGCGCAGCAGGACGAGGAGCGCGAACAGCGTCACGGCCGGGCCGATCTGCGGCCATTGCAGCCACGGGTTCAGGTATTCGACGATCGGCAGCAGCCACATGAGCGCGATCGCGGCCTGCTCGCCGCGCAGCCAGCCGTCCTGCCAGCCGGTCGCCAGCATGCACGCGATCGCGATGCCGAGCCATGCGAGTTCGTAGTGCCACACGTACGGGTTTGCCGCGAGCGTCGCGACCGCCAGCACGGCGGCACGCAAGCGGAGGTCGCGCGAGCGCGTCCACACGATGCAGGCGGCTGCGATCGCCAGCGCCGCGATGCACGCCTGCGCGGCATACGCGAGCCCGGGCGTCAGGCCCGCGAGCCGGAAGGCGGCGAACGGCGCCGGCGACGCGAGCCAAAACACGACACCTTGCTCGAGGAGGAGCGACCGCGCGAGCGCGGTGCCGGCGACGAACCGATGGAGCGACTCGACGCCGCAGACGAGGATGCTCAATGCGGCGAACGCGGTGGTGGCGAGCGCGGCCCACGCGATCGTGCGCCATGCGTGTGTTGCGACCAGCACGAACGGGAACAGCAGCGCCAGTTGCGGCTTGGCCGACAGCAGCCCGATGCAGAGGCCGGCCCAGATTGGCCGGCGGTCCGCCCAGCAGACGGCCAGCGCCGCGCACGACGCGGTCAGGAACGCGTTTTGCCCGAACATTCCGGTGACGAACACGCACGGGGCGGCGATCAGCGCGAACCCGCCGACATGCCTTGCGCCGGGGATCGCGCCGAGGCCCGATACGCGCGATGCGGCGAAACCGAACACGGCGACACCGAACGCGACGAACAGCGGATAGCCGATCGCAAAAGGCAGCAGCGCGAGCGGCGTCACGAGCAGCAGGTTGGTGGGCGGGTACAGCCACGCGACGAGGTCGTCGCGGCGGAACTGCGGGAACAGCTCGGCGGCCAGCCGCGAGAACGTCGGCACATCGTACGCTTGCCACGGCGAGCCGTGCAGCATCACGTACGACGCCGTCCAGAACACCGCGTAGTCGGGGCCCGGGCGCGACGGGGCGGTGGCCGGTGCATGACGGACGACGGATACCCAGATCGCGACGAACAGCGCGTAGCACGCGAGCGCGACCGCGCTGTACGCAACGACGCGCCGCGGTGTCAGCCATGCGCGGACGGGATGGTCCGCCGATCGCATCGTTTGCCGGGCGAGATCCATGCGGCGTGTACGCGGTTACTTGACGGAGACTTTGCGCGCACCGTGGCCGGCGGCAGTCGCGGGGAGCGGCGTCCGGCGGCGGGCCGCGTGCGCGCGCTTGAGCGGGAACTGCAGCAGCTTCGACGCAGGATGCGCGGCGGCGTCCCGCTGCGCGCGGTAACGGCGGCGGACGAGATAGACGGGGCGCTGCTTCGACTCGTGATAGATGCGGCCGAGGTATTCGCCGATGACGCCGATACCGATCAGCTGGATGCCGCCGACGAACAGCATTACGGAGATGAGCGACGCGTAGCCGTGCACGGGGTTGCCGAACAGCAGCGTGCGCATGACGATGAACGTGCCGTAGATGAACGAGAGGGCGGCGAACGCGAGGCCGAGGTAGGTCCATACGCGCAGCGGCACGGTGCTGAAGCTTGTGATGCCTTCGAGCGCGAAGTTCCAGCGCCGCCATCCGGAGAATTTCGAGCGGCCGCCGCTGCGTGGGGCACGCGTGTATTCGATGATCTCGGTGCGATAGCCGACCCACGCGAACAGGCCTTTCATGAAACGCCGCCGCTCGGGCAGCGCACGCAGCGCGTCGACGACCTGACGGTCCATCAGCCGGAAATCGCCGACGTTCTCGGGCATTTCGACTTCGGAGAGGCGGTTGTGCACGCGGTAGTAGAGCGCGGCGGCCACGCGCTGCATCAGCGGATCGCACATGCGGTCGGTGCGCTTCGCGGCGACGACCTCGGCGCCGGCGAGCCAGCGTTCGACCATCGCGGGGATCAGAGCGGGCGGGTCCTGCAGGTCGGCATCGATCAGGATCACGGCGGTGCCGGCGGCTTCGTCGATGCCGGCGGTGAGCGCGGCTTCCTTGCCGAAGCGCCGGGTGAGATCGACGATGCGCACGCGCGGGTCGCCGGCGGCGATGTCGATGAGCCTGTCCAGCGTGTCGTCGCGGCTGCCGTCGTTGATGCAGACGATCTCGAAACGGATCGTATCGACCGATTCGAGGATGGGCAGCGTTGCCGCAAAGAATGCGTCGATTGTTTCCGCCTCGTCGTGGAACGGTACGACGAGCGATACCAGCGGCCTTCTGGCGTGCGCGGACATACGTCCCCCGAGAGATCCGGCTCGTGCTGCGCCGTATGGATCAGGTCGTCGTCCACTGCAGGCCGGACGACAGGCGTTCTGATCATTGTAGGCAGGAATCGGGGATTCGTAACACGAATTGATGCGGGGGTGGTGGTGGGGGCGGGTGGCAGCCTGACTTGCCGGACGTCGACGGTGCCGCCGACGCTGCCCGAGCGCGACCCGGGGCGCGATTGCCGAGCGCAGCAGTCGGCACGGGCAGGGTGCCGGCGTGGTGCGCGGCTATCGGCTCACGGGGCGCGAACGAGCGCGGCGCGCGTACCGCGACTGGCAAACCGTCCGCGCCGCAGCAGCATGAGCAGCGCGATCGACGTCACGAGCGGCCCGATCTGCGGCAGATGCATCCACGGATTCAGAAACTCGTAAAGCGGCAGCGCCCACAGGATGGCCACGAAACCTTGCTCGCCGCGCAGCCAGCCGTCCTGCGAGCCGATGGCGATCATGCACGCGATCGGGACGCACAGCCAGGACAGTTCGTAGTGCCAGACATAGGGATTCACGGCGAGCGTCGCGATGAACAGTGTCGCGACGCGCAGCCGCGCATCCTGGTGGCGATGCCAGACGAAGCACGCGGCCGCGATCGCAACCGCGGCGATGCCGGCCTGCCCAACATAGGCGAGCGCCGGCGACAGGCCGGCGAGACGAAACGCCGCGAACGGCGTCGGCGACGCAAACCAGAACGGAACGCCATGCTCGATGATCAGCGAACGCAGCGCGCCCGCGTTCTGCATGAAGAGATGGAGCGATTCGATGCCGCCTGTCGCGATGCCCAGCGCGGTGAAGGCAGTCGCAAAGGCCGCGGCCCACGCGAATGCGCGCCACGCACGCGCTGCGATCAGCACGAACGGGAACAGCAACGCGAGTTGCGGCTTGACCGACAGGAGTCCGATAAAGAAGCCGGCCAGCATCGGCCGTCGATCGACGAAATGCACGGCGAGCGCGGCGCACGTCGCAGTCAGCATCGCGTTCTGTCCGTACGTCGCGGTGACGAGCACGCCCGGACATGCGAGCAGCGCGAGCCAGCCGACACGTTTCGCGCCGGGCGTCGCCGCGAGCCCCGACACGCGCCAGGTCGACACGCCCAGCAGCACGATGCCGAGCGCGATGAACAGCGGATAGCCGATCGCATAGGGCAGCAGCGAGAACGGTGCCACCACGAGCAGATATGAAGGCGGGTACAGCCACGGCAGGAACGCATGGCCGGCCGTGATCGGGAACAGGTCGGCGAGCGCCCGCGAAAACGCGGGGACATCGTAGACCTGCCACGGCGAGCCATGGCGCATCAGATGGGACGCGGACCAGAACACCGTGAACCCCGAGCCGGGGCGGAACAGGCCCGGGTCGGGCGAGTGGAAGCCGACCCGGACCATGATCGACACGAACAGCACGCCGATCGCGAGCATGACCGCGCTGTAAAGCGCGATGCGTCCGGGCGTGAGCCAGACGCGGACAGGGCGTTCGTCAGCTTGAATCGATGAGCTGGAAATATCCATGCTGCGCTACTTGACCGACAGGTTGCGTGTTGCTGCCGCGGTCACGGCGGCCGTCTGCCGTCGTCGGGCAGGGGCGACGCGCCGAACCGGAAACGGCAGCAGCTTCGAGGCGTCCGGCTGCGCGACGTGCCGCGCCGGATGTTGGCCCACCAGGGCGGCGGCGCGGTAACGGCGCCGGACGAGATAGACGGGGCGCTGCTTCGACTCGTGATAGATGCGGCCGAGGTATTCGCCGATCACGCCGATGCCGATCAACTGGATGCCGCCGACGAACAGCATCACGGAGATGAGGGACGCGTAGCCGTGCACGGGGTTGCCGAACAGCAGCGTGCGCATGACGATGAAGGCGCCGTAGATGAACGAGAGGGCGGCGAACGCGAGGCCGATGTAGGTCCATACGCGCAGCGGCACGGTGCTGAAGCTCGTGATGCCTTCGAGCGCGAAGTTCCAGCGCCGCCATCCGGAGAATTTCGAGCGGCCGCCGCTGCGTGGGGCACGCGTGTATTCGATGATCTCGGTGCGATAGCCGACCCACGCGAACAGGCCTTTCATGAAACGCCGTCGCTCGGGCAGCGCACGCAGCGCGTCGACGACCTGGCGGTCCATCAGCCGGAAATCGCCGACGTTCTCGGGCATTTCGACTTCGGAGAGGCGGTTGTGCACGCGGTAGTAGAGCGCGGCGGCCACGCGCTGCATCAGCGGATCGCACATGCGGTCGGTGCGCTTCGCGGCGACGACCTCGGCGCCGGCGAGCCAGCGTTCGACCATCGCGGGGATCAGAGCGGGCGGATCCTGCAGGTCGGCATCGATCAGGATCACGGCGGTGCCGGCGGCTTCGTCGATGCCGGCGGTGAGCGCGGCTTCCTTGCCGAAGCGCCGGGTGAGATCGACGATGCGCACGCGCGGGTCGCCGGCTGCGATGTCGATGAGCCTGTCCAGCGTGTCGTCGCGGCTGCCGTCGTTCACGCAAACGATTTCGAAGCGCGTGGTGTCGATCGATTCGAGGATGGGAAGGGCAGTCGCAAAGAATGCGTCGATCGCTTCCGCCTCGTCATGGAAGGGTACGACGAGCGATACCAACGGCTTTCGGGTGTGCCTGGACATATGTCCCCCCGTGAGATCAGGTCTGCGCCGCATTGTCTGGTCCTGATGTCGCCGAACTCCCGGAAACAGCCCCGGATCGGCGCAGTTTTGTGTGTTCTCTGTTTGTAATGTCCTGATTCGTTTGCCGTGAACGGCGGCGGCAAGCGGTCGGATCATTGTACGCACGAGTGACGCGGCCGTGACAACGTGCGCGGGTTTGCTCGGGGGAGGGATTTCAGCGATATGGCAGCGCGCTTCGGCGCCATCGGGAACCGCAACCGCCGCAGATGCAACGGTCGGCATGTCGATTCGATAACGACGGTGACGGGCATGCAAGTCCGGGATCTGACCGGCGCGCCGCTGGACTACTGGGTTGCGGTCGCGCAGGGCCATGACGCCCCGCGCGCCGATGCGTCCGGGTGTACGTCGATTCGCGCGGCGGGCGCGGCGCCGGCTCCGTTCGCGCCGTCGACATCGTGGACGGACGGCGGCCCGATCGTCGAGCGGCTGCCGTTCGCCGCTTTCGAACGCGAGGGCGGCTGTGGCGCGTGGCGGGCCGTGCTGCACCGGGCCGTGCCAGCCGCGGGCGAGCGCTGCGCGTTCAACCAGTCGAGGCCGACGCTGCGGGTCGCCGCGATGCGCACGCTCGTTGCCTCCACGTTTGGCGACGACGTGCCGGACTTCGACATGCCGCGGCCGCGCTGAACGCTGAACGCCGCCACGCGCGTCACCGTTCAGGCGGACACGTTACGGATCGCGATCGAGGCGACGTCGACGCGCCGCGGCAGGATCGCGTCGGCCGCCGCGCGGTCGGCGACACGCTGCAGCACGTCGATGTCGGCGCCGCTGAGGCTGCGCTGCGCGAGCGCGGCCCGGCGCGCGATGTCGGTGGCCGCGTCGGGCGGCAGGCGCGTGAGCGACGCATAGACGGTCGCGTAGTCGGCGGGATGCGCGAGCGCCCACTGGCCCGCGCGGGCGAGCCGCGCCAGCACGTCCGCGAGCGCCGCGCGTTTCGCGCGATCGTCGAGCGTTTCGACCGGCGACGTGAGGAACGCCAGCCCGGAATTGATGCCGCTGCCGTCACGGACGACGCGTGCACCGCGTCGTACCGCATGCCCGTAGTACGGGTCGAACGTCGCCCAGATGCCGATCCGCTTCGCCTCGAACGCGGCGAACGCGTCGACGGGCAGCACGAAGCGCACGTCGACGTCACGCGGCGCGAGGCCGTGTTCGCGCAGCGCCCCGTACAGCTGGTACTGCGAAATGCTGCCGCGCGCGGACGACACGACGACGGTCTGTCCTTTCAGGTCGGCGACGGTGCGGACCGGCGAATCGGGCTGCACGACGATGCCGAGCGATGTCGCCGAGCCGACGCGCGTCGCGACGATCCGCAACGACGGATCGCCGAGCGCGGCCGTCAGCACGGGCAGGTCGCCGGCCGGCGCGAGATCGATCGCCCCCGCGCGCTGCGCCTCGAACAGCGGCGCGGCACCCTGGAAGTTGGCCCAGCGGAACCGGTAAGGCGTGCCGTCGAGCACGCGCGCGGCTTCGGCGAGCGCGCGCAGGCCGCCGGCCTGGTCGCCGAGCACGAGCGTGACGCCCG